>JAUXBD010000040.1 GCA_030619585.1 Desulfobacteraceae bacterium | reverse complement strand
AGGGTTGCCGGATATAGGAGGCAAAGAACTCTATCCCCTGCTTATGGAAGTCCGCCCAAAGCTGAAAGTAATTATATGTAGTGGCTATTCTATAGATGGCCCTACCCGGGATGCTTTGGATGCGGGAGCTCAAGCTTTCATTCAGAAACCTTTTTTATTTGCAGAGTTGTCTGCAAAACTGAAGCAGACGATTGAACGATGATATTTATATTTTGTTGAAAAATTATAGCGGGAGGCTATATTTTATAGTCTGGATAACACCTTTCGGAACAACTATATTCTGGGGATGATTCTACCCGGAATCCTGCCGAAAAAACATCTGAGAAGCGGGTATGTTACAAAGGCCGATACCATCGGGGAACTTGCTGAAAAGACAGGTATCGATCCGTCAGGCCTTGCAGACACAATTAAAAAGAACAACGATTATGCCCGCACAGGCAAAGATCAGGATTTTGGAAAGGCGACAGTGTTTATGACCGATTCTACTGTAAACCCGCGAACAGACCAAACCCGTGTCTGGCTTTTATTGAAAAACCACCGTTTTATTCAGTCAAACTTTATCCCGATGATTTAGGCACAAAAGGCGGGCTTGTAACCGATGAGCATGCCCGTGTACTGAAGAAGACGGCACAGTCATTGACGGCCTGTACGCTGTGGGCAATTGTTCCGCTTCCGTTATGGGTAATACTTACCCTGGTCCGGGCAGTACGATCGGTCCTGCAATGACTTTGGGTTATATAGCTGCCTTGCATGCAGCGGGCCCAAAAGTGGGTAAGTCATGACAGGTGGGATTAAAAAGCATTTTTTTGGTATGGTGCATATATGGCTGCCTGCTAATTAGTACTGACTTTTTCAGCAGGAAACGGGAATTTCAAAGTAAAAGTCGTACCCTTACCCTCTCCTGCGCTATAAACATCAATTTTTCCACCCATCTCTTTCATATACACAGAACAGCTGTGGAGACCAAAACCGTGACCATTTTCTTTTGTGGTAAAGCCGTGGCTGAAGAGTTTCTTCATATTTTCTTCCGATATCCCACATCCGGTGTCTTGCACTTTAATATAGATACTGTCTTCTGCCTGCTCACTGGAAAACGCAAGTTTACGATCTTTGACATGTGTTTTTGTCATAGCCTCTAATGCATTTTTAATAAGGTTTATAAGAATATGTAGAAACTTTCTCTTGAGGGTTTTAATTTTTAGTTCGGCCGGAATGGTGTTTTCCACTTTTATCTTATTAACATCTATTGACTTGGCTTGCATTATAAAAGCATCTTCAATAATATCTCCTAAGAATAGATCTTCAGCCATAGAGCTCACACCATACTTCTGCTGTACTGAAACTATTTTTTCTATTGTATCCACACTGTCCTTGATACGCCTTAAATATCCCCTGAATGCTTCCATTTCAATGTCAAAGGTTTCATCAATTTTCAGATATAGCTGCATCAGCTTGTCGCCTTTTGGATTGTTTTTGATATAGTCATAAATATTGTCTATATTCTCTCTCAAAGTCTCATTTGCGCTTTTAAAGGTTTTAAAAGATGCACCATTTAATGTTTTAGAAATTGAATCGGAAGAAACTTTAATGCTGGTTAGAATGTTCTTCACATTGTGCAGTGTCCCGGTTGTGATATCGGCAAGCTCACTCTTATACTCCTTTTGAAGGATCTCTTCTATGCGTTTATTTAACTCGGCTTCAAGATTTTGATTTGTATCGATCAATTTTTTCTCTGCAGCCTCAAGTTGCGTTTTGGCTTCCCGCTCCTGCATAAAAGCGGCAAACTGATTTCGATCTGATCGTTTAAATCGGCTGGATAGATAAATACCAAAGATATTTGAAACACAATAGGCCGCAAGAGTAGCTCCGGTCTCCAATGAATCCCAGGGAGGAGTCTTGTAGACCAACCAAAGCACAACGCTACTGCAAGTGAGAAACAGCGCTGATAGTATCTGGAAGGAAAGGGGAATTGGGAGAGCGGTATATATCACGAAAATGGCAAAGATGTCCCACACGACAATAGCGGCATAATAGTCCGGTCTGACGCCACTTACAATGAGCATGTGAGATCACAACCATGGCCCAACTTAGCACGATTAAGTCGAAGGATCTGGTCATGGATTGACGGTATAACATCCAAGCAGCTAAAAGGGATATAATCACTGCAGCGCAACGGCTCGTTATCGAAGCATATAGAGAGATGCCTTTTTGAAGAACATGATAGTCAAGAAAAATAAACCCGATTATGACAAAGAACCCGAGAGCAATAATAGCAATCGCCTGAACCTTGTCATTAGCAAGCTTCTCAACCCGATAACGGTGTTCCAAATCCCCCGGCTCAAGTTGGTATTTTAGGAATTCCTTTATTTTCTTTGCCATTTTAAATTACTCCCGTTCGACGGTAATTTACACATTTATTCATTCCCTTAACGCCAATATTGATAGGCAACAAGGGGAGAAAACTTTAGACAAAAGATAAGAATTCGCTTTTTTGCTGGAATGTATATACAAAGGTAGTTGTATGTCAATTCAAATTTTAACACATGATGTTGAGGTAGCGTTAGCAGCAGGAAAATGGTAAACTTTACAGGAAGAATAATATGGAAGTGTATATAAGACACGAAATCGAGCAGATGTATTAGAAGCCATTTCAAAAGCTTGACACACGAAGTCATTTTAGATAAAGAGTTTGATCAGAAAGCAAAGACTAATCATTAGCTTACCTTGAAACTGTTTTCAGAATAACCATTTAAACGCAGAGTTCGCAAAGTTTCGCAGAAAAAATTAGAAAGGAGGCATGAAATGGCAGAAGGTAATAAGGTAATTATCACGGCGGCCCTGTCCGGCGGTGGGACTACAAAAGGTAATAATCCCAACACACCGTACACACCGGAGGAATTTGCAGAGGAATCGTACAAATGCTGGAACGAGGGCTGTTCAATCGTCCACATCCACGCCAAGGATCCGGATACGGGTATGGCAACACCGGACATGAACATAATCCGACCCACTATCAAGGCCATCCGGGAGCGGGTGCCGGAACTTATTATCAACATGAGTTCGGCCATCACCGCCGGCCTGACAGCCGAGCAGAGATTTAATCCAATTGAGGAGATGAAGCCGGACATGGCGTCGCTTAACACCAACACCATGAACTTCGGCATCGCCGATCACAAAAGCGGCCAGGTGATGTTCGAGATGATCTTTGAAAACACATTCAAGATGCTTGAGGATTTCGGGCGAAAAATGAAGATGATCGGTGTCAAACCTGAGCTGGAGGCCTATGACCCGGGCGGCATACACAACACACTGTTGATTCGAAAGCTGGGGGGAGTGTTTGAGGAACCCATGCACTGGCAGATGGTGTATGGTGTTGTGGGGGGTATGGGCTTCAATCCCATGGCTCACACTCATATGAAAAGCCTCTTGCCAGAGGGCCACACCTGGTCTGCATGCGGGGTAGGGCCGAACCAATTTCCCTGCATCATGCAGGCATGCCTGGACGGCGGTCACATGCGTGTCGGCCTTGAGGACAACATAAGAGTCCCCGGCGGCGAGCTGGCCAAGGGAAGCTGGGAGCAGGTCCAGTGGGCCACTAAGATCGCCCGAATTCTAGACCGGCCCGTGGCAAGCCCGGACGAGGCCATTAAAATTTTGGGATTAAAATCAAGAATTTGATTTTTCATCAAACGAAAGTGAGGATTTATGAATGAGATAGTAGCTTTTTGCGGTATAGCCTGTAATGAGTGTGGTGCTTTTATAGCAACCCAAAAGGATGATAATGAAAAGAGAGCTGAAGTAGCCATGATATGGTCAAAGCAATACAACTCCGATATAAAGCCTGAAGATATTAACTGCGATGGTTGTCAGTCTTGCGGAGAACGTATCTTTAATTATTGCACAGCATGTGAGATCAGAAAATGTGGGAAAGAGAAAGGTGTAGCTAACTGTGCCCATTGTGATGATTATGCCTGCGCTAAGCTTGAAGGGTTTTTTAATATGGTTCCAGATTCCAAGAAGAGGTTGGATGAGATAAGGGCTTCTATATAACCCGTCACTTTAACAATACCCGGAGATAATAATTCTCATTGTTTTCTTTAAAGTTTCTCGCATCGATTCGGATTAGATCGCCGCTATCTGTTCCCGGCGGTATGGTAATGCGAAAATGTTTCATATGATGCTCGCGGTTTAAATAGATGTCTTTTTCAATGCCTCTTATGGATTCATCAAATGATAAAGGGAGGTCAAAAATGTAATCATCATGCTGTTTTATGTTCCTTTTTTAATGAGAAAAAATAAGGGCGGTTAAATCGCCCCCCCATTCTTCTTCCCTTGCATCCCCATCCGGGCACACCTCCGAAAATATCTTGCCTTTTATATTTTTCAAAAAAATGAGTGTGGCCCATTCGATCGTATTGCCGCCTTTTTTCGGTATCACTCAATATTTCATATGCTTCACTGATGGCCTTGAATTTTTCTTCAGCATCTTGATGATTATTTAAGTCTGGATGGAATTTTAGGGCAAGCTTTCTATAGGCCTGCTTTATATCTTCAGCGCCGGCATTTTTTTTAATTTTAAGTGTCTGATAATAATTTTTGCCATGCATGGTCATAAATTGTTCAGCTTAAATAAAAAGTCGATTATCCAATTGGTATAATCGGGCAGCATACTGCTCTTACAGCAGCCCGTAGTTTTATTTGTTCTCATTACCACATATTTTTACACTGAAAGTATTTCCATCGGAAGATTCCGCTATAATATGTACTCCATTAGTAATGTATGGTGGATTCCAGATTTTATCAAGGCTAATGCCTTCAAAATAGACGAGGATCGTTTTGATAACTGCTGCATGAGAAATTAATAGGATTGATTTGTCGGAATGGTTTTTTATGATTTTTCTCACCGCGGAAACAACTCTTTTTTGTAGTTCTTTAAAGGTTTCTGAACCTTCTACCTTAAATTCAGATGGTTTATTCCAAAAAGTGTAATATTCATTTTTATAATGCATATTAACATAATCTGTGCTCCTTCCCTCCATGACACCTAATTTAATTTCTCTCAATTCATCAACCGGATATATCGTTTTTTCGCCAGAAATAATCTTAGCTGTTTCCATAGCTCTCTTGCAGCTGCTTGAATATACAAAATCAATTGTTTCAGATGCCAGACATCTCTTCACTAATAAAGCTTGGGCCTTTCCTTTAGGTGTTAATGGAGAATCTAAATGTCCCTGCATTCTGCCCTCAGTGTTCCACAGGGTTTCTCCATGCCTAACGATATGTAATTTCAAAATATTATTTAAACACTCCAATATTAGAAAATTGGTATTTCAATTTCACCAAGAGCCATACGCGCGATATCACCAAGAAATATCAGGGGCATATTATTTTCACCAGCCACACCTGAAAGAGAGTGTATACACATTGGACAAAGGCATACTATTGCATGCGCGCCATTTTCTTTTGCATCGAGTATGTTTTTTTCCTGGTCAGGTCTGGGATCTCCGTTTCCGAGCATTAGTTTAATCCCAGCGCAACATAATGCTTTTTTCCTGTCATATGTACGCTGAACCCTTTTCACTCCTGCGAGATCAAACAGCTCGTCAATAAAATGTTCTTTTTCCGGGGTATGCCGTGAAGCGCATGGCCGCTGGTATGCTATTTCAATGTTTAGAGGCTTTATCCGGTCTTTATTGGCCTTAAGATATTGGGCAAGATATTCTGCAAGATGGATAGGCCTGAAAGGAACAGTA
Organism: Desulfobacteraceae bacterium; assembly: GCA_030619585.1. GTDB lineage: Bacteria > Desulfobacterota > Desulfobacteria > Desulfobacterales > SURF-7 > JAUXBD01. The sequence continues at coordinate 2,396 of JAUXBD010000040.1, read as the reverse complement.
ATTCCGTATTCAGGAGCAAGCTTGGATAGCATTGCATAACAATCATCATGAAAGCATACAACCTCTTTTGCCCCGGTTAAGGCAAGGCGGTCAACCATTTCCTTAGCGTGTTTTTCCTGGATACTCTGCGCACCGATATGGCTGAGAAGCACCCAGCAGAAATATGGTTTGCCTCCTATAGTGGGAAGTTCGTAAAGTTCTCCTTCAATCAGATGCGGATCTGTCTTTTGAAAAACACAAGTGGTCATAACTCGATCTACCTGGGAGCAAGATTTTAAATCACCTGCAAATGCATATTTTGCTTCAGTGCTTTGAGCATCTTCTTTGGATATGAATGTATTGTATTTTTCCTGAAGACTTGCTATCAAATCAAAAGGATTAGCGTTTTTAGGACAGATCTCATTACATGCATAACAGGTAATACATTTCTCAAGTACAGGCGTTTGCTCACCATTAATCATGGCTTGTATCCAGCCAACCGCCTGCTGCAAATCTGCATCTATCCATTGACATTCAACAAGGCAATCACCGCAAAGATCACACAGGTCTGATTTAAACATAATTGTTCCTTGATTATTAAACTGAGTTTACTTCGTTGTTTTTTACTCAAATCTATTGTCCGATTTTTTATATTGTACGCTTCTTTTTGCCTTATCCAGCCAGCCGAAATGATCTGCCGGATGAACATCAAATTCAGACACATATGGTTTGATATCGATTAGTGGCGTACCGTCAAGAATATCAACATTTTCAATTTGTAAACGGTTATTCATGATGTTAACAAGCCTGACAACAGACAGCCCAAAAGGATTCGGTCGTCTAGGGGCACGGGTTGAGAAAACACCATGCTGTTTTGAATCTAAAAAAGGCGTTACCATGAGTTTATATCCTTTGGCTTGGTGAAAATGATACAAAAGGATAATGTGTGAAAATCCTTCAAGGTCTGTTAATCCATCTGCAAACTCCGGATTTACTTCAACTGTGCCTCGCACACCTTTGGCGCCTTTTGGTTGAATGGGCATCCCTTTGACATCTTTGAATGGACTGTAAATCATCCCGATTGGACGGAAGGAAATATTCATATTTTTCGTTTTCTTCATCTATTTTTAATGTATTCCTCTTATATATTTATTAGCCGCAGATTTACGCGGATAAAACAAATAAAAAATCTGAGTTTATCTGTGTTAATCTGCGGCCTGAAAAATATTAAAAAGCCCGCGCGATAGAGCGCTACCTTGATCCGAACATTTATATTTTGCCGCAACAGTTTCCCATACAATAAACGCCCATGGCATACAGACTGCTTATGCAAAAATATTATCAGGCTTGTAGGGATGCGTTCCTTCAATAACCTCCACGCCGGATTTTGCCTTGATCTTATTGATCATTCTATTCATACCTCATGCTTCCACTTGGTTTTTATTATCCTGCCATTACATACAATTTCCATATCTTGCTTGTTTTCAGGTATCCTCATCGTAACAGATGATTCTTGGCAACCGCTAAGTTCAGTGTAGACACTTCTTAATAGCGGGAAGTCAGCATTTTCAAGGAAAAATCTTAATGCTTCTAACTGTATTTCCAAAACCGATTTTTCGTGATGAGAATATTTGTTGTTTAAATATCTACCCAACAGCTTCTCATGTTTTTTTTTGGCTGCTGTTTTGATGCAATAATTTTTTAATTTCAGAAAAATTTCCATTTATCTATGTTCACGAAATGGAATTCAAGTGGCGAGAATTCTCAAAACAATTGTTTTACTAAGAAACAAATAGCTTGCGATAGATCTTAAATTTATTGTCCTTATGATGTATCGTCATTATATAGCCATTAGGTTGATGTGAAAGCCTATCCAGCACTGACTCCCAAAGGTTTCCATACTGAGTCCTGAGTATTTTTTTCTCCTCATCTTTACTTTCTATATTCTTGACTTCATATTTTTCCATGTGATATTCACTTTTTACGAGTGCCCTTCAACATTTGCCTGATCGGCAAATTTATATTTACCATCTTTAAAGGCATTGACAACATCCCTTACCGTACCGCTGACATCATTTACAACCTTGATTTTAGCGGCATTGACCGTCTTGAACGCATTGGGACCACAGAAACCTGTTAACAAGACTTCAGCACCTTTGTTACTTACCATAACGGCAGCCTGAATACCGGCACCCTTAAATGCATTTACATTTTCTGAATTGTCTAATGCCTCAAACTCAAAACTGTCAGTGTCCACAATAAGTATATATGCCGCCCTTCCGAATCTTGGATCAACCTCTGAGTCAAGGTCCTTTCCTTTGGATGTGACTGCTATTTTCATTCTATGATCCTCCGTTTTATTGCAGAGTCATTCCATCTCCGCCGCCACCGCAAACCTGGTCATCAGTAATCTGTTT
>JAUXBD010000124.1 GCA_030619585.1 Desulfobacteraceae bacterium | reverse complement strand
TGGGAAATGTGAACACCCTGCCTTTGGCATCCCCCTCCATCATAACTTCGGCAAATGCCTTGTTGATCATATCCATTTCATGCTGGAAGGAGGAGTATATCTCCTCCTGCTCTTCGCCGCCTATTATAACCGGCTGGTCTTTTAAAATAGACGGCACAAAAAGATCCATGGTTATGTTGGTAAATGGTGTTTGAAATCCAACCCTGGTGGGGATGTTTATGTTGAAAATAAATTCCTGGAGAGCCTGCTTAACATTTTTGTAATCCATTTCGTCATGACGGACAAAAGGGGCCAAAAGCGTATCAAAATTGGATATTGCCTGTGCACCGGCAGCTTCACCCTGAAGAGTGTAAAAAAAGTTGACAATCTGTCCCAGGGTAGATCTAAAGTGCTTGGGCGGAGCGCTCTCTATCTTTCCTGCGACACCTTTAAACCCTTCTCGCAAAAGGTCCTGCAGGTCCCACCCTACACAGTAAACAGAAAGAAGGTTCAAGTCGTGTATGTGAAGATCTCCGCCATTATGTGCTCGCCTGATCTCGGGTGGGTAGATCTGACTGAGCCAGTACTCAGAGGTGATATCTGATGATATATAGTTGTTAAGTCCCTGCAGGGAGAAACTCATATTGCTGTTTTCTTTGATCTTCCAATCCATTTTCCGGATATAGTTTTCAACAAGGTTAACGTTTGCCCTGGTTGTAATGTTGCGTATCTGTGTGTGCTGCGCCCTGTAAAGGATATACGCCTTTGCTGTTTTGTGGAACGGAGAGTCAAGAAGAACCCTTTCAACAATATCTTGAATCTCTTCAACCTCAGGAGTGTCACTCAGATGTAGCTCATGTGCCAGGGTTAAAACCTTTAGGGTGAGTTTTCTTGCCTCTCTTTCGCCAAACTCTTCGGATGCTTGTCCTGATTTTGCGACCGCGCTTGTGATATTTAATGAATCAAACTCAACAATTCTTCCGTCACGTTTTTTAATAGACCTGAACAATAGAATCACCCCTTTTTTTAAGTTGAACAATGAAAGGTTGTAAACAGTTACATATAGAAATTGAATAGAAAATAATAGCTTTTAATTTGAAATTAACGATCAACTTTTTTCGAAGATAATTTTTGAATAACCCAATATATTGTTGTGTGTCAATCAAAAAATTCAATATGTAGCGTTTTTTTATTGGAACCGCCGCCCGGTTGTATTTAAAAGGGTAATAATTTGCCAGATTGATTTGGTCTCATAAAGACGCAAAATGCGCTGTTTTGAGAGATAACATCGAACATAGAACGTTATAACGTTGATGCGCTCGTAAAAAGTCAAAAAACCCCTTTGTTGTCATTCCTTTGATCTTTCCGGAAATTTATCCTCTTTGCAGCACTTCTCCGCTTTTGATATACGGTTGACACCATGCTATTTGCCTGATAAAATTACAAAAACTAATGATTTGGCCTGAATGTTTTAAAATACTTTCAAATTGATATTGATGATCTTTATTATGTAAATCCAAAAGGAGAAAAATGAACCTTATATCTCCAGAAAAAATTGTTGAAGCTATGAATAATAGAGCAGCCATAATAGTTGACAGTTTTAATGAATTTATAGCGCCAGAGGAGTGTTTCTTATCGGTAGGTGATGGTGACGGTTATGTAACTTCTGAGGTGCAGAGTCGTTTCGGAATAAAAGGGCGTGGGATAGACATAAAAATTAACCTGCCTACTCCTCGCGCACCAAGTGTTCCATTGGATGTCTATGATGGAGTCAACATGCCCTACGGGGATAATAGCTTTGATGTTGTAGCTGCAATATTTGTTTTGCACCACTGCGATGACCCGGTATCGGTGCTTTCAGAGATGAAACGCGTTACCAAAAAGAAGATCATTGTTGTAGAAGATATTTACCGAAATTGGATAGAACATCTGTTAGTCTGTATACTGGATTACATCGAAAACAAATTCTTTTCAAAAGATATGAACATACCTTTAAACTTTCAAACAGCTCAAGAATGGGAAAAGCAATTCACTGAACAGGGTCTGAATATTAAGAAAAGCAAGCGTTTTCACACTTACAAGCTACTTCCTGTTAGGCATCAGGTCTTTTGCCTTACTCTATAAAACAGTTAAAATCGGAGACCCTTTTTACGCCAAATGAAAAGATAAAAAATAGGGCAAACATGTGTTTTACAATCCTGCCTGTCCAAAGTATTGTATCCTCAACCATTTAACCTTGAGCGGAGCGATCCTCTAACAGCTTGCGTACATTTCCAACAGCCTTGATTTTTTTTAAGCAGGAAGGTAGTATGCGCTTGAATAGATTCCAAATCGAAAAAATGGTATTCCATTATGGGCGTTGAGAAAAGTACAGTCCACAGAAAAAAGACCGCACCCTGGTATGATTCAGAATCAGCATGTATAGTCGTGGCCTTATCCATGTTTCTTGTATTCTGGTTCAGTCTGCTGGGGGTACTGGAAGCTTTTGACACTGTCGAATATATCGATTTTGTCTGGGTGCCTGCTCTTCTCATAGTAATGAGCGGGGGTGTGATTGCGTCAACAATATTTAGGATGATAAGACGTTATACAAGTGAAGAGAAGATCGGATACCTTATGGATTTCAGGCGTGAACATATAGAATAATTTCTTTTTTAAATGGAAAACAGTCTTGATGCATGTTGTTTTATCTTATGCATTTTCCCTTGCCCTTGCACTTCTTCTCTCCTTGCAGCAAGCATTTTTTTATTCAGTCTTTCGGAGCGAAGGCAGAATGTTTCCAGATTTGCATCTATAATCTGTGGAAAAGGCGAGCCATCACTTTCAATACATAGAAAAGGCAGGTCTTGGATATCGCTCAGAGTTGTGCGGAGTTGTTTGTTGTCCGGGTCAGTTGCAAGCTTGGTTTCACTTTCCATTGTTTTGCTGAGGATGGCTTCCGATATGCGATTGGGCATGCAGCCAAAAGGGCCGATTGCAATTACGCCACAAGCGTTTGATGCAATTTCGGCAAGGCTGCCTCCAACTGTCAACACAGCCTCCCCTGTCAATCTATTGGATATATAGGGTCCGGCGTTGTCAACTATTGATTCAACATCAACAGGGCCGGAAATGACAAGCCCTGAACTTGCCAGAATCGACTTGATACGTTTTTCATATTTAGAAACAATCTTTCTTTTCAGAAGAAATTTCAGTTTTTCCATTTTGGACATGGGGCTTTCAATCAGTCCTTTGTGCACAAGATAATCAGAGTAGATGAGCCACTCGGCTGCAGGTGCACAAATAACCGCAAACCCTTTTTTAGCAAGGGTTTCAGTTAAATATTGACGGGACAGGGATTCCCGCCGAACATATATTTCACCTGTTAGAAAAATTACAGGCACATCCTTTGGAAGTGTTTTCATTGGGAGCCTGCTAAACCGCATGGCTGTTTGTGCAAGCTGTTTTGCTATGGCTTGAAAATTTCCATTTTCAAGTTTTACCAATATTAATTCAAGCTCTTCATTGAATATCGCTAATGATTCTTCGACATTTACTGCATTTGCAAGTATCATCGAGCGGATATCTTCCAAAACATCGGCAATGACAACACCCCATAAAGTTTTTTTTTGGGAATCTATGCCAAGTCCGGCATAGGAGTTGTCAGCGGTCAAGGAAAGTATCGTAACATCAGGGATCTCAGATTTTATTATCAGATCCTTAATAAATACATTGTATTGACCAAACCTGCATGGCCCGGAAGCTGCAGGCATAAAGTAAATCAGAACCTCGTCATCCTTTTTCTCTTTGTCGATGTAATTCATAAGGGTGCCGGTTGTTATAATTAACGGAAGACACTCTTTGCATGATGTGTTGGCACGCCCTTTTTTCAAAATTTCCTCTGTTGGCGGTGGCGGCCCCACTGCATTGAGACCGATGCCGCGAAATGCCGCAACAATAACTTTTGTGAGTATATCGCCAATGGCCGGTATAAGGGTCGTAACATTTGGATCGGTTAAAGAGAGCTTTTTTCCTGAAGATAAGATAATTTGAGTCGCCCCATTGTTCAATCCAATCTCAGCCGGAACAAATGTTGTTCTTTGTCGGGCAATGTGGTTTCCATCGGATAGCTTTCTATAAGCGGATATAATGTCAAGAAAAGCCTCTACTCTGGTATCAAGGCCGGCATCAGCTGTGTGACTGTCGAGCTCCAGGGTAAGTGAGGGTTTCTTGCCCATAATGCTTCTAAAGTATCCGGTGATAAATGAGTCCGGGCCGCAGGAAAAATTGCTTATAAATATTCCAAAAAGTTGGGGGTGTTTTTCCACAAATTTTGCTGCTTTTAATAACCTCTGCCCGACTCCCCAGTACATCTGTTTGTTTAGATGTTCATTATCAAAGGAAAGAAAATCAAAAGGGATTACTTGATAACCCCGTGAAGCAAACTTATTGGGTATTCCCATATGGGCATGTTCAACAAAACCATTGTATGATCTGGCAAAAATAACTATGCCTGTATTTTTCGGGTTGGATTCAAGGGCCAAGAGAGCGTTTTTGCCTATATTACGCATCTTCGTTTCACATGCTTTTTGTGCGCTTACCGCCTTTCCAAAAGATTTTTCAGCCCTGTTCCTATTCACACCCATATTAACAGCTGTTTCAACCATGGAAGCTCTTGCTGTATGAAGTCCTTTGGAAAAATCGATAAGAGGTGTAAAGATTTTCATCCCTTTTCTTTTTAGTTTATCAAGTTTTTCCCTAAATGTAGTCTGGAGATAAAAAGTTTCACCCTGGACAAATGGGCAGACCTGGGAGCTTTTATTCCGGTTTAATGTTGGAAGCGCCTTAAAATGCGGCAGGAAGATATAATCAGGGGCAGGGATTGTTAAAAGAAGTGAATGGAAAAAGCCGTGGGACTGTTCTGCAGGAAAGCAAAAAGGGGCATTTCGCATATTAGCCCCTTTGGGTGAGATTCGGTCCGGCAGAACCGTTTGAAATCCAAGCTCTGAAAAGAATGTTGCATATAAGGGATAATAGGTGTTGACCATAAAACTTCTGTTTATCCCCACTAAACCCCGTTTTGGATTTCCACTTTCCTTTTTTGATTTTGCTCCATATTTTTCAAAAACAAGCTTTTGCCTGATGCGAACCAGGTTCAGCTTATCATTGTTGTTCCTGATTTTGTGGCGTAAATTGTAATATCTATTACAGGCGCCCCCGAAAGGGTAGCTTTTTCCTTCAAGTTTGATCATGGCTATATTACAATTTCTGTCACACTTGTTTTTACCGCCTGTGCAAACAAAGGGCGTGCCGTATGTCACATCACGGTGGGCCAGTTGGTCAAGATCAAATCTTTTTTTGTCAATCAGCTTGCTGTCAATTCTTTTTGCTACCTCAAGGGCAACTCCAAAAGCTCCCATGAGTCCCGGTTCCGGCGGAACTATAATGGTTTTCCCAATTAATGATGCCATGGCAAGGGGAACCGCTCGGTTGTAGCATACACCGCCTTGCATAAATATCTTCTTGCCAACGGGCCGGTTGCCCTTTACACGGTTTGAGTAGTTCATGCAGATGGTGCCGATTTTGCTTTTGAACTAGGCGTAAAAGATAATAAGGAG
>JAUXBD010000150.1 GCA_030619585.1 Desulfobacteraceae bacterium | reverse complement strand
TTTTAAACAGGAAGTTCACAAGGCAGGCGGTGGTAATTATCAAACTTTGATAAATAAATGATATTGATAAAAAAAGAGGATGGTCACAAAGCCAGCTTGCCGAACAAATAGGCTCCCATCTTTCTCACATCAGTTGAAAATTAAAGACAAATCATTAGCCGGCAGAATTAAGCTAATAGACACCTTAGAGGAAAAGGACAGAGAAGCCTTATCACATGTAATCGAGTCCATGCTTACAAAACAGCGAATGAGAAAAGTTATTGAAGAAGCATCAGCTATAAATTGAGAGAGGTCAGGTATGGAGCCAGTAGCAATTAAAAATAAAAAGTACGATTGATGGACTTCCCATTGAAAAGCTCAAAATCGCATTGGATTTTATAGAGGACTTGCAGCGCAGTGATGAGGATGAGACAAGAGCACTTCTTAATGAAACCGGTTTTGTTGCAGACTATCGTCAGGCAAAAAAAGATATAAGATCCGGAAATACAGTGAGCTGGGAAGATATTAAACGGGATGTATAGAATAGAGTTTGCCAGAAAAGCCGCCAAGTTTTATCAAAAAAACCGATTCAGTAACTGCAAAACGACTTAACCGGATACTTGAAAGATTAACAAAAGATCCTCTCAGCATTTCAAACACCAAGCATTTAAAAGGCGAATTAGCGGGCAGTTATCGTATCAGAATGGGTGATGTTCGAATCATTTATTCTGTAGATGGAGTTGCCAAAATTGTTTATATCGAAGTTATCGGCTATAGAGGTGACGTCTATAAAACATAAACAGGGTAGCCACTGCCATCTTAAACGCCCTGCCTGTCATGCTGCTTGCGTGACAGGAGCGACGACATTCAAAGACAAATCAACCCGATTATCAAAAGCAAATAATGTGACGACCTTTCCCTATTCCCTTGACTGGCGTGGGGCTATGAGAAACAAGCTTAGTGGCCATCATTCAAGGTTCAAGATCTGACCCTTTGGGTTCCCCAATCCGGTTTTTTTACCCAAGGCCTTGAAATAGACCGCTGGATAGATCGTCCGGAGGAAACCCCTGATTTCAGCTATCTGATGTCCTCGCCTTTATCTCATCCTTTGATTTATCTGGTCCAGATTTCAAACTATATCTCGATAATCCAGGAGGGTATGGACCAGGAAAAACTGCTTCGAAACACTCACAGTGCAACAGGTTTTTCTACTGGCATCATGGCAGCAGTGATGCTTTCCATGGGGCTTCCACTATATGAGCTTTGGCAACTGGCCATCAAAATACAAATACTGTTTTTCTGGCAGGGGATACGCACACAGCAATCTATTCTGAATTACGGCGTGCGGCCACAAATAGTGGCTGAGTTATATAATTCTGATGAAGGGAGTCCCAGCTGCATGGCCAGTGTTAACGGTTTGACACGAGCCAGACTCGAAGATTGCATTCATGCTTTTTCTATGTATGGAACCGTTTATCTGGCCTATGAGCTGAATACTGAACGTTGGATAGTATCAGGGGTACCAGAAGACCTGATACGGTTCAACAAATTCCTAAAAGAACGCGTAAAGGAAGTCCGCTGGAGATATACTGCTTCTACAATTGCGGCACATTGTCCGTACCTGTCTTATGCCCTGGATACTTCACCGTTGGATGCACAGCAACTTGGTTTGAATTTCAAAGGCGAAGATATGAAAATTCCTGTGTTTTCCACTGATATGGGCAAAGATTTGCGGACAAGTGATAGTGTGATTTTAGATGTGATGCGGGCATACTTCGTGTGTCCCGCGGTGTGGCGAAGCCAGATAGCGCCTCTTTTTCAACCGAACTGTATTACCTATGTTCTTGACTTTGGACCAGCAACCGGCGTTGCCAGCCTGACAGAGGGCCATATTTCAGGTTCTGATATTCAAATCATCCGTTGTGCCCTGCCGCTTGGCCGGAAAAGATTGTTTGAAGAAGTTTTGCCTGCCCTGGGTTGATCCTATTTCACATTTCTCATAAAGCATTTCTTTTAGTTGAAGTTATTAGTGCTGAAAAAGCGTGTTAAATGCGATTTCTATTTAAATAACCGGTTTCGACATAATTGTCATCGTAATTTTTTCGACTTAGTCCAATTCTATCGGAGGTCTGCCCGGAAAACTAATTTGGCTGTAAATTAAAGTTTCTGGTGCAAAGGAGGCAGGCTCTGCTGAGGAGCAACCTGCCGAGGGATAGCCGGAAGCGGGTAGCATTGAATAATGCGCCGGAGGGAAACTGATATTTATCGTTTCCCTCTTCCATTTTAAACCCTGGTCAAACGACGGGAAAAGTCTTATTAAATCAATCCTGTCATAGCTTCTACAGAAGACCACTTTAATTTGGTAAAGTGCCCAAATTGACCTTAAATCGTATGATCGTTAATTCGGCTCAAAGTATGATAGGATTTTGGACGGTAACATTTACTGGCGTAGATCTATGATATCTTGCTTTAGTGGCCATGTGTCAAATGTGAAGAAACGACCCTGTGCCGGTAGATTAAATGTTACTTGTCCAAGACTATCTGCAGCCTGAACCTGACTCATGGTAGAGCCGTATGCTGTAAACAGATAAACATTGATGCTTTCTCCGGGCTGGATATCACCGTTGTAATTTTTTTCAACAGTAATGGTCACATCCTGATGATCGATTGTATGGGGCATTGCAGAAGCACTGGGGATTCTGAATTTTCAGATTATTTGTGCCCATTTTCTCTCCAGAAACAGATTGCTATATATAACTATCCAAAATTTCTTGACAAAATTTAAACCGTAAAATAGTCTCTATCAAAATTCTTCTGAATAAACGCACCTTTATATAAAATTAAGAAAGGGAATCCAATATGAACAAAATAGAACTTATTGCTGCATTAAAAAAAGAAACCGAAATTACTAAAGCTGAAGCAGCTAAAATCGTTGACCTCTTCTTCAGTGAAATGTCCGAAGCTCTATCAAAGGGTGATCGGGTTGAACTCCGGGGATTGTGTACCTTTTTTGTAAAGAAATATAAATCGTATACTGGTAGGAATCCAAAAACCGGTGAAAAGGTTAAAATCGCGCCGAAGAAGCTACCGGGTTTTAGATGTGGGAAGGAATTAAAGGAGCGGGTGGATTATTAGAATTGTAAAATGGATAAAAGACTCTGGGTTGAGAGTTCTGGAAAATCACAACCGGAGGGTGCTATCTATCCATTTGGGATTTCATGAAGAAATGCCAAGCTATGATTCTCCGAAATCTTTTAAGACTTGAAACTCCGAACCATATTTGATACGTGTATTTCAGTCTAAGATTCCAATCTATTAAAATATTAATTTCAAAATAGATAAAGAAAGCCACAAGTGTTTTCATATCCTGCTGCTTACTACACTTTATGCAGAGAGCAAATTATGAAAGAGGTTCTCAAATTATGCTTAGTTGGCTCCTAACATGACACTGCCTGTTGGGAGCCGAAGCACCTTCCCACAAAAAGATACGTTCCTCCTTTTGAGTTTGATAAGTGGAGAGATAAGGCTCTTGACATGGGCTTTCTTGAAGTTTCAAGCGGTCCCTTTGTACGCAGCTCATACAATGCAGATCAAATGTACAACGCTGCTGCATATACCGGCAAAAAAATACATTAGGAGCGATAATATGATCGTTGGAATTTTAAAAGAGCTCATGAACAGTGAAAATCGTGTTTCAATGACTCCGGCAGGTGTTGAGATTATTAAAAAAAACGGTCATACTGTTCTGATAGAAAAAGATGCCGGCAAAAAAAGCGGATTTGAGAACAGTGAATATGTTGAGGCCGGCGGCAGAATTGTGGCAAAACCTGATAAGATCTATAAACGTGCTGATATGGTAATGCATGTTAAAGAGCCTCTTCCTGTTGAATACAAGTATTTCAGAGAAGATCAGATTGTCTTTACATTTCTTCATCTGGCTGCAAAAAAGAACCTTACTAACGCCCTGATAAGAAAACGCTCAGTTGCCATTGCATATGAAACCATTCAAAAAGAGGATGGATCTTTGCCGCTGCTTATGCCCATGAGCGAGGTGGCTGGAAGGATGTCTATCCAGGCAGGGGCAAAGTGTCTTGAAATGACCCATGGCGGGCAGGGCATACTGCTCAGCGGAGTTCCCGGTGTGCGGCCCGGCATGGTGGTAATCTTAGGCGGCGGTGTTGCAGGTGTAAATGCCGCAAAGATAGCATCGGGCTTTGGCGCAAGAGTTTACATTCTGGATATTAATCAGGAACGTCTGCGATACTTAAGTGATGTTATGCCGAAAAACTGTTTTCCCGTGATGTCAAGTCCTGCAAAGATTCGTGAGCTATTAAAGGAAGCCGATCTTGTTGTAGGCGCTGTTCTCATACCAGGAGCCAAGGCCCCCAGGCTTGTAACGCGAAAAATATTAAAGACCATGAAAAAAGGTTCCGTGATAGTTGACATTGCCGTAGACCAGGGCGGGTGTTTTACGACATCCAAACCCACCACACATTTAAACCCGACCTACACAGTAGACGGTGTTATTCATTACTGTGTTGCAAATATGCCCGGGGCTGTAGCAAAAACCTCAACCCTTGCCCTGACCAATGTCACATTGCCCTACGCTGTTGATATAGCAAACAAGGGATGGGAAAAAGCAGCCATGGAAAACCCTGAGATCATGCCGGGGCTGAACGTGGTAAAAGGCAAGGTAACGTGCAAAGGTGTGGCAGATGCTTTAAAACTTGAATATGTTCCTGTTGAAAGCCTGCTATAGGCCGCTGAATGGATACTTTAAAAAACGTTACAAAAGAAGCTGTTTTACTCGCCAAAAAATGGCAGGAAATGGCGAATGAACTTTTAAGCCCAAAGGAAAAAACATTCCAGAACCAGATGATGCGGCTTTTGAGCAATTCAAAAGACAAGGTTGTTCTTGCCAAGATGATCGACCAGAGCTTTCGTTCAAAAAAGGCAGACCGCGTTGCCGATCAAATAGTCAGTTTACTTACAGCTTTTGGTATTCCAACCTTTTTTTCAAAGATTGAAAGAATCCTGACCCGGATATTTATTCTCCTGGGCAGATATTTTTCAATAATCAGTATTCCAAAATAAAAAAAGAATACGATTTTAGTAAAGGGAAAAGGGGACCAGTAATTAAATCTGATCCAAATAAAGTGCGCATTACAATTCGTCTTGATGCGGATATTGTTGACATTTTAAACAGGAAGTGCACAAGGCAGGCGGTGGTAA
>JAUXBD010000289.1 GCA_030619585.1 Desulfobacteraceae bacterium | reverse complement strand
TGTAACATGCCTTGATATTGTTGTTGCAGGACTATCAATCTACTTTTACAACAAGCTGCTTGCAGTGTGCTTTGATGATGAATTTGCTCTTCTGCGCGGTATACATGCCCATGGGTTTTACATACTTCTTTTATGTCTCACAGCCCTTACAGTCGTTTTGCTTGTGCGTGTGGTGGGAATAATTATGGTTATAGCTCTTCTTACCATACCTGCGGCAGTGGCGGGTCAGCTTGTAAAAAGGCTCTGGTTGATGATGGTGCTTGCAATCTTTTTATGCATGGCTTTTACCTGGTCCGGCCTTGCAATCAGCTATTCCTATAATCTTTCCAGCGGCCCCACGATAATTCTTGTTGCCGGTGTTACGTATATGGTTGTTCTTCTGGGTACACAAATGCTGAAAAAGGGTAAACGGTAACTGACCTTCAAATGCTTTATCTTGACTCTTTTTGACAAAATAAGTTATTAATAATTATTTTTAAATCTCGTTGTTTACACCTTTAAAATGTGGAGTTTAGCTTATGTTCGGCATGGGTATGCCAGAAATAATTGTGATACTTGTAATAGCGCTTATTGTTATCGGGCCGAAAAAACTTCCGGGCCTTGCAAAATCACTAGGTCGTGCCATGGGTGAGTTTAAAAAAGCCGCAAGAGATTTTCAGGAGTCCATGGATGTTGATAATGATATAAGTGATGTTAGAAAGACTTTTGGTGATATAGGCGACAATGTAAAGGATGCGATAGATCTTAGTACAGGCGGCAAAAAGGGCATCTCCTTGTCACCTTTGGATAAAGAAAAAGATATCCCGGCAGACTTAAAATATGATGTAGAAACTGACCAGCAAACTAAAAAGGAAGTGTCGGAAAAGGGACCGAAAGATGAGTGAGGATAGACTCCCCTTTACAGCTCATCTGGAGGAACTCAGGACCCGCCTTATACACTGCTCTGTGGCCATAGCTGTTGGATTTGTAATCTCATATTTCTTCAAGGAAAAACTTTTTGAGATTTTAACCTACCCCTTGATATCGGTAATGGGAAAAGGGGATAAGCTTATCTTCACAGGCCTTCCCGAGGCATTTTTTACATATCTAAAAGTTGCTTTTTTTTCAGGCATTATGTTGGCAATGCCAGTTATTTTGTATGAATTCTGGATGTTTGTGGCTCCCGGGCTGTATAAAAAGGAAAAACACCTTCTTTTTCCCATTATACTCCTTTGTTCCTTTTTCTTTATCGGCGGAGCTTTTTTCGGTTATTTTATCGTCTTTCCATATGGTTTTAAGTTTTTTCTGGGATTTGCCTCTGATACAATTAAGGCACTTCCCTCCATGCGTGAGTATCTGAGTTTTGCCACAAAGCTTTTGGTCGCCTTTGGTCTTGTCTTTGAGCTTCCACTTGTTATTACCTGCATGGCAAGCATCGGTATTGTAAGTGTTGATTTTTTAAAAAAAAACCGAAAGTATGCCCTCCTTTTGTTCTTTGTGGGTTCGGCTCTTCTTACACCTCCTGATGTTGTAACGCAGATAATGATGGCATTTCCTCTCATGCTTCTGTACGAGATAAGCATTGTTGGCGCAAGAATTTTTGGGAAAAAGAACCGTGCTGAAAAAGAAGAGGCTGATCCTGCTGCTTCATAGTATTCTTCTTCCATAGTTCAGATTTTTATATTGACTTGGCCCTTGGTATTTGGTTAGTTGTCCTTTGGTGTGAAATTTCGAAATGACAAAACAGGTTACAGAAAGGGGAAAGTGTAGATGATGAGTAAAAAGTATTTTTTGACAGCAGCTCTTATAAGTGTGTGTTTTTTTGTCACTGGCGGAACTTATGCAGGAACTGAGGTGCCGGATGTGATCAAGATGGAAAATAAGGTCTATAAAGCACATAAAAAGGCTATCGTGTTTTTCAGCCATAAGATACACATAGATGAATACAAGGTCGGCTGCGGAGAGTGCCACCATGATGATAAGGGTAAGACTCTGGATAACTTAAAAATGGGTGACGATGTTCAAAACTGTGTTGAATGCCACAAGATACCCGGTGAACGTCCAAAGGGCAAGGGAACTCCGAAACTTACAAAAAAAGAGCGGCTTGATTACCATGCAGAGGCAATACATTACAACTGCAAGGACTGCCACAAAACATTTAACAAGAAAAAGGGATTAAAGGCAAAATCCGAGGGGGCCGCACCTGTTTCGTGTAAGCAGTGTCATCCCAAAAAACAAAACAAAAAATAGTGAGCAAGCGCGCTAAATTTCTACTATTTTGCCATATAATCCAAGACCCACCGCAGGAGGTTTGCAGATACCAGGAAGCATCCTTCCGGACGGGAAAGTTTCCACCCTGTTCGCATGAGAAACACAACAATGATCACCATGCCCACAAGCATAATCAGACTTGAATGGGCCTGGGGGGTCACGGTCATTGGGCGTATTATACCGGCAAGGCCAAGTACACCCATCAGATTAAAAAGGTCACTTCCGATCAGATTTCCGGCAGATATCCCGTGGTGACCTTTGATGGCTGCCGTAAGGGATGTAACAAATTCCGGTGCTGATGTTCCGGCAGCAACTATGGTAACGCCGATAACCCACTGTGATATTCCAAAGGCTTCTGCAATACCAACGGCACCTTCAACCAGAAGGTGTCCGCCGGCTAAAACAGCGCATAGGCTTAAAACAAGAAAAAAATAGTCCCTGCCTCTGGCCGGAACAAAATCAACTTCCGCTTCAACTTTTTCTTTTTTTATGAAAAGAAACAGAACATAGATAATCAGTCCGGAAAACAGGATAATTCCCTCATAGCGCTTAAATTCAAGATCCCACAAAAAAAACAGGATGGTTGAGGTGGCTGCGATAAGCACCATGCCGTCGCGCCAGATCAGTTTTTTGTCTGTTTTAATTGCCCTTACAATTGCAACGCCCCCTAAAATAAAGCCCAGGTTGAATATATTGGAGCCGATAACGTTGGCAACAGAGATGTTGGACTGGCCTCGAAGTGCAGCATTAATTGTAACAACAAATTCAGGGGCGGATGTGCCAAGGGATATTACGGTAAGCCCTATAACAAGCTGTGGAATTCCAAGGGTAAATGCGATCCTGGCCGAACTTTCCACAAGCGTATCAGCGCCTTTCCATAGCAAAATCATGGCCCCCAAAATATATGCTATATGGGATATCTCCATTGAATCTTTTACTCCTTATTTAGGTTATCGGCTTAAAAGAATCTTTCTAATCACATCTTGCCATGATTTTTTCAAGAAAAATTAATGAATCCTGCAGATACCTGTATGAAAACACCTCTAAAGACACAATCCCTATAAACTGTCTT
>JAUXBD010000079.1 GCA_030619585.1 Desulfobacteraceae bacterium | reverse complement strand
TGGTGGCGCCGCCACCCCAGTAAGCTGGACCGCAAACACTGGCCATTACATTTCCTGCAGCATATAGACCGTCGATAACTTTGCCGAAAATATCCAGGACCTGGCCGTTTGAATTAGTTTTCGGCCCGCCCTTGGTTCCAAGAGATCCGCAATAGACGGGGATCGCATAAAACGGTGGCTTTTCAACTGTCCCAAGGCACTGTGAGGGCTTGTGGCTCCAGTCTCCCCATAAAGGATCGTACACACTTTCGCCACGCTGGAAGTCCGGGTCCTGGCCTTTTTCTGCAAACTCATTAAATTCCTTTACATTTGTTGCCAAACCATCGGGATCTATACCAAGTATGTTTGCAAGTTCTTCAAGGGTGCTTGCCTTTTCTATCCAATCCGGAGCATCTTCGCCAGGCATGGCTGTCAACATGGCGTAGCCATCTTTATAGTGCTGGTCGAATATGAGCCATGCGGGAAGATTTGGAAACTCGGTTGTGTTTTCATTGAAGTCCCACAAACGCTTGAACATGGTATTATAGCTGGCAGCTTCGTTGCAGAAACGTTTGCCTTGTTTGTTCACAATGATTGAGTGGGGAAGGGTCCTTTCAGACAAAATGCCCCTGTTTAACGGTTGGCCCATGGATTCCTCTCCAGGAATTCTGGTGGATGACCATCCCCAGTGCTCTGACATATTTGCTATTGAAGCTCCTATGGCCATGGCCATTCTTAAACCGTCGCCTTCGTTATACGGTACGGAATTCGGGTGTGTAACAGGACCCGGCAAAAATGCTGCTTTGAGTTCTTCGTCCCATTCAAATCCTCCTGTTGCAAGGATAATTCCTTTGCTTGCTTTGATATAAACATCTTTTCCATCCTGTTCTGCTTTAAGGCCAACAACACGGCCCTGGTCCAAAATCAGCTCTCTTCCCCGCGTGTTTATAATAAACTCCATATCGCTTCGGTCCAGGCATCCCCTGTATAAAAAGCCTATGAGAGCCTCTCCAAACCCCACCAGGCCCTCTTCCATTCGCTTGGAGATCAGTTCAAAATCTATGTTCTGGGGTGTTCCCATGGCATTCCACTCATTCATTTCCGAATTTGTCATTGGAATACCCATTGTGGGGTTTCTGCGGAGACAAGGCTCAGACTCGCATAGATCATTGCGGTTAAAAAGAAGGGGCAACACTGTGCGGGAGTTTTCACCATCGTGTCCTCCCGGTTGTTCCGGGTGGTAGTCGGGCATTTTACCGATTTCAACTTTAAGGGGTGTGTTGTCTTCTAAATACTTAAGCATCTCAGGAGCTGTATCAAGATAGGTTTCTATAAGTTCATCTGCAGCACGCCCTTTTGTCAGCAACTTGGCATATCCAAATGCCTTTTCTTTGGAATCGCTAACCCCCTTTGCAATATTGTGGTGGCTGTTGGGAACCCACAGGCCTCCACCTGAACACGCTGTGGTCCCTCCGAACTGATCGGATTTTTCTACCACAAGAACTTTTGCGCCGCTGTCATGTGCCATTATTGCAGCCGGAAGGCCTGCCGCACCTGACCCAAGCACCAGAACATCTGTTTCCATATCCCATTTTGCAGGTTTTGCACCCATGTATTACCTCCTTTATTTTAGTTAGTATCTGTTCGCAAGCAGCTGTCTTTAATAATTTTATCTACACCCTCCTATCCACTCAAATTTAACTTGAGAGCCCTGTGCAAGGCTATGGGAGCCTTTCATGAAAGGAATATAAGCGTTTGCTGTACAGGTGCTAAAGATATCAGATGCACCCTTTCCTTGTAAAGGGGTTAATAGCCATTTGTTTTCTGTCCTGTGAGCCCGTGCCGGTATATAGAATACCGTTTTAGTTTTTATTGAAAGGGGTGCTGATAGATTACCGCAAAAAACCTCATTCATGTGAGGCCTGCCGGTCATTTTACAGATTGAAGCTGTCACATACCTATGGAAACAAAAGTGGTTTCCAAGGGGAGCTCCGGTAAGGCCAAAAAAAAGTTGTGGGCCTTTTTTAGCAAACACCATGGATCTTCCGGGTTTTTGTTTAACCTTGCGTAAAATAATGCGGGCTCCTAATTTTGACAGGGTGTCAGGAACCAGGTCGTATTTTCCATCTGATACGCCACCAGTCAATATGATTATATCTGCACCAATGGTTTTTTCAAACGCCTGGGTTAGTTCCTCTTGCGTATCATTTGCGTGGTTGTGTCGGATATTGGTTATACCTGCATTTTGCGCCATGGCTGAAAGCATCGGGCCGTTTGAGATTCGTATTTGAGCCGGCCCCAACTTCTCGCCGGGTTGAGCAAGCTCACTTCCGGTGGTAATAATTGCGATAGATGGATTGGGATATACCTTAACAGACTGTCGGCCAAAAGTTGCAAGGTTGGCAATTACGATAGGCGTTACATAATCTCCCTTGCCTGCCAGAACCGCTTTTTCATCACATTCACTTCCCTTTTTTGCAATGTGCTGGTTTGGTTTAATTATTTCCGGCAGGGTTATTTTATCTCCCCTTTTTATAACATCCTCTTGTTTTACAACAGCCTGGGTGCCAGGAGGACACGGAGCTCCGGTCATAATTTCTGCGCAAAAGCCTTTTTTGATTTTGGTGACCGGAGCTTTTCCGGCAGGAACTTCATCGGACACAACAACTGTTTTTCCGGTATCTTCAATGTAAACGGCAAATCCATCCATTAAGGAGCGATCAAAGAGAGGGTAGCTTTTGTCAGATATCAACTCTTCGGCCATTACCATGCCATTGGCATCAGCAATAGGTGTTTGCTCGGGATTAAGAACAGTCGTATGATTTAAAACAAGCTCAAGGGCTTTATTATGACTGATTATCTCCTGCATCTATCCATCCTAAAACGTAACAAAACCGTTGAAAAATATTTTTTACCGCAAGATGGCAAAAACCATTGCGAAAACGATACATCGGTAGGCATCTCATAAGCCGGGGATGTTTGTTTGAAAAACTCCATGGCTGCTCAAGTATTTACAGTTAAATAAGGATGTTTTGCAAGAAGATTCTGTTGGCAGATGAGAAGGTAACTTCTGAGCTTGACATAATATCATGTTTTTGGATAGTCTCATTGAACAAAACGGAAGCTTCTAATATTATAGTTTGATGTGAGTTTGTGAAGTAAAATCCGACACAATTGATATCGGATGCGCAAACAGGATTTTATGAACAAAGGAGATCTTTATGATTGCGGTACAGAGAATGAAGGCTGCTTTGGAACATCAAGCCCAGAATTATATTCCCAGGGGTGAACTTTGGCTGGGAAGAGAGATATTCAACCAGTGTCAATTTGCCGGGGAAAAATTTCTGCAGTCTCATATCCAGCTTTGCCGGGAATCAGGCATGGATTTTATTTCACTTCCAGTTAAAATGCAGGCGTCGGAACAGCTTAACTATAATCGTTTCAGCCTGGATGAGATTCAGGAGGCATCAGCCCAAAGCGATCTTTTTACAAGCGTTGTCATCGACGGCCCCTTTCAGCAGTTGGTCAACAAAATGGGTCTTGAAGCCGCTTTAACCTCTCTGACCCAAAATTCAGGAACTGAAAGGCTCAAAGAGACAGCCCGGGTTACCCGGGACCTTATCTGCGAATCTATTGAGCGCGGAGTAAATGCAGTTGTAATAGCAGATGATATTGCCTTTAGACGATCTACTTATGCAAATCCTCAGATACTGCGGGATAATTTGTTTGTTCTTTACAACAGCATGATTGACCATGTACATAAAAAAAACTGTTTTGCCATGTTTCACTCTGATGGGAATATCACGTCAATAATTGATGACCTTATAAACTGTGGGTTTGACGGGCTTGCCGGTTGTGAACCGGAATGCCTGGATCTGATTTCATTAAAAGAAACTTTTGGTTCTAAAATCACCTTTATGACCGGAATACAGGCAGATCTTCTTTATGCTGATCGACTTACTTTAACCCAGAAGCATAACTTTATTAAAAAAATAAATGCACTGGGGGAAAATGGCGGTTTTGTATTGTGTTCTGCAACCGGTGTGAGCTCTACAAAAGCCTTGGAACGATTAAAGGATCTTTATCTATGGGCTGACGAAGCATTGTGATATTCATTCTACTGCCCGATGTAAATTCTCTGAATCCTTGGCCCCAGACGTGTAAGAAGTTCGTAGCTTATTGTCCCGGACTCTTTTGCCGCATCTTCCGGACGGCGGGTGTGCCCTGCATAATTGCCATATATCAACACATCTGAGCCCTGTTGTGCGTCAGGAATATCGCTTAAATCAATGGTCATCGAGTCCATGGAAATTCTGCCCACTATGGGCGCAAGCTTGCCTTTAACAAGGACGTGGCCATTATTTGACAAACTTAATGGAAGACCGTCATGATAACCAATGGGCACAACTCCCACCTTGAAACTATCACGGGGCACTGTAAAGGTGGCTCCATATCCGATTATATGGCCTTTGTTCAGTAGGCGGATTTCAGCTATACGGCTCACAAGAGATACTGCAAGATCAAGCTCTATACTTTCTGCTATAGCCGGCGATGGATAGACTCCATATAAACCAAGGCCTATCCGTACCATGTCAAAATGACTTTCAGGGAACCTTGCCGTACCGGCTGTTGCAGCGGCATGGCAAATTATATTCTTATATCCAAGATTGTGAATCTGGGAAACAGCTTTCCTGAAAAGCTCTATCTGTTTGTTTGTAAATGAATCTTTGGCAGGGTCCTCAGCACATGCAAAATGGGTCATGATGCCAACTATCTTAAGGCATTCCCATTTAGCAATTTTTACGGCAAGTTCGGTCAACCTTTCCGGAAGTATTCCAAGCCTTCCCATTCCAGTGTCCACTTTAAGATGTACATTGATCTTTTTTTGATTGTTTTGAGCTTCTTTTGCTAGAAAATCGACTATTTCAAATGAGTTGATAACCGGGGTTAGATTGTTTTCGACAATCTTGGTCACCTCATCGGGAGTGCAGATCATAACAAGAATGGGCAGGGTTATGCCTGCTTTTCTCAGGTTTACGCCCTCATCAGGTGTTGAAACACCCAAATGGTCAAGACCGATGTTTTGCAGCTCCTTTGAGAGTCTAATCAGGTTGCTGCCATAGGCCAGCGCTTTTACCATACCTAGAATCTTTGTGTTTGATCCGACTTTTCTGCGAAAGCAGGATATATTTTCGGTTATTGCTCGTATGTCAACAATCAACCTGTCCGGCGCAATTACACCGGTAATTTCCTGGGCCACATGGTCGATTCCTGTGTTTCGCGGCCCTTTAAATAAAATAGTGTCCTGGGGACCGAGACTGGCAGGCAGTGTGCGAGCCAAATCATCTTTATCGTTAAAACGTGTAACCAGACCTTTTGGTTTAAAAGACAGGAACCCTTCTTTGGTTGCATCCAAGCGTTTCCCGCCAACCAGGACCATGTGGTCAACCGAGCCCTTTGCTGCCATCTCTCCGATCTGGAAATGTTCTTGATATTCCAGGTCGCCCAGTTCACGCATACCACCAAATACAAATATTTTTTTGCCTGTTTTACTGCTGATTCTCTCCATTGACCTTAGCGCTGCTTGCACGGAGATAGGATCTGAGCTGCATGAATCATTTATAAGTGTTGTTCCTATGGGGGAACGCCAGATCTCCATACGCGTATGCGATGGCTCATACCCGGAAAGGGCCTGGGCTATTTCATCCTCGTTTACCCCCAGCAGATATGCCGCACATATTGCCGTTTCAATGTCGGAAAGTATCTCTAACGAAGGTGTGTTTATAAATATCTCAGAAGTACTGCTTTCAGGAAATCGAACAGATAGAACCGTGCCCCTGTCTTTTGATTTATGTTTAAGAATAAATGGAAGCTCATCAGACGGTATCCCGAAATAAAGGGTTTTGCACTGCAGTTCGGGGAGCATATTATAAAATGCGCGGTCTTTATCAGGCAGCAGCACCCAGCCGTCTTTTGGAATATTTTTAAATAGCTTGAACTTTTCATCAGCGATGTTGTCTCTGTTTCCAAAAGAGGCAATATGTGCCATGCCTATATTGGTCAGTATCCCAAAATCGGGATTTAACATGGATTCAATAGAATTCATCTCGCCCGGCATGGATGTCCCGGCCTCCATTACTGCAAGCCCCACATCACTTGGAATTCTAACAATAGATAAAGAGACCCCTATCTGGCTGTTGTGACTTCCCGGAGTGCCTGCAACAGAATATTTGCCTGAAAGGGTTTGAATAAGAGAGTTTTTAACAATGGTTTTGCCGTTGCTTCCGGTTATTGCCACAACGCTTGCGGTCAGTTTTTTTCTCCACCATGAGGCAAGAGCCTGGAGGGCCACAAGGGGATCTTTTACCGATATTATAGATTTTTCTTTTAAATGGTCTGTCGAATTTTTCCACTGTTTCGATACAATTGCCGCAACCGCTCCGTTTTCGAAAGCATTTTCAAGGTGGTTATGTCCGTCTGTCCTGTTTCCTTTAAGTGCAAAAAACACAGAACGACTTCCCATGTGCCTGGAATCGATACTGACACTTGATACATCTGCTTTTTTGTTGCCTTGAAGAAAGGTCCCGCAAGTAATGCCTGCAAGCGCTTCGACTGTTATGGAGTGCATGTAAAACCATCCTTATTTTTTGCGCGGTTCATTGTTTTGGGATACTGTTGTGTCACTGTACTACACACCTAACTGCTTGCAAACCTTT
>JAUXBD010000291.1 GCA_030619585.1 Desulfobacteraceae bacterium | reverse complement strand
GGGAGCAGGAAACGTGATGCAATGATATGTTGCATGCGCGCGCCTGCTTTCCACTCGGCGTTTGTTTAAAACATTCTAATAAGCCTTCGACGTTCTCTCTGAAATCAGTTTAAGCATACAATTCCTTTTTCCCTAAACGTGACTTTTCGTTCAGGCACTGATCTATCTTTGGGCTGTCCCTTTTTATATTACGCCACGTTCTTTCAGAATCCTCATCCCCATCTCAATTACGTTTTCGGGTGGCTCTGTGGTTATTGGTTTCGACACCAGAGATATGGCCTCTTCAGAGCATGTGGGAACACATAGGGCACAACCTATGCAGCGGCCTGTATCAACTGCCATCACATCTTCTTTTTCAACAATGGCGTCTACCTGGCAGCGATCAGAACAGGTTCCGCAGGTTATGCATAATTCAGGGTCTATCCTGGCTTGAAATTGAGATTGTGCATAATCCGCCGGACGGTCAAAATGTTTAAGGTTTCTGAGCACTCCACAACAGCAATCGCAACAGCAGCATATGTTCAAGATATCTTTATAACCGCTGGGTGAAAGGACTAGTCCTGCATCTTCTGCAGTCTTGAGAATCTTCTTAAGTTCTTCCTGATTGATCTTTCGCCCCATTTTGTTTTCAATATAGTACTCGGCGGAGTTATCGAAAGTAATACAGGTTTCCAGAGGCCTTTTGCATGTATTACCTAAAAGATCCTGTTCCTTGCGGCATATGCATGGAGCAACAGCTATTGTTTTTTTGTCTTTCACCAGTTCAAAAATATGGTCGTAAGCTGCGATTTGGGGTGCAGCATCTATGGCTGAACCAACGGGAACAACCCTTAGCTGTAAGGTTTTTGTATTTTTCCATGCTTTGCCGAGATACGGAAAATATTCTTCCATCAACTCAGCAAGTTCATGATCAATTGTGTTGAGATGGAACTCGTAAATGCCAACAACAAATTGAATCGCCATATAGTAAGGGGTTTCCCCGCTACGCACCCGGTAGATAGAGCCATCTTTTGCCAACTTTTCAAGTTTCACCGAGGCTTCTTCAGGCTGCATATTTAATCGCTCAGATATTTTTCCCACAGATTCCGGCATTGGTTTAAGTTTCATAACAATTTCTGCGTCTTCGGGTGTAAACAGTTTCTTTAGAATTTTAATTTCCACCCCACTTTCTGTTGTCGGGTACCCGCCTGGAAGCTTGTCAAGGAATGTTCTTAGTCTAAGATATACATCATCAGTCATATTCGTCACCTTTTTTAAGAATAGTATCTAATTATATGGGTTGACGGTCTATTTTAAGCACTTTTGAGACAGAAACAAGTGTAATATCGGAATTAACAGGATCTTTTACAAAGCATTCAATAGCTTTTGCGGTTTGGGATAAAGGATGGCCTATGCCGATAGAATGCCCATGCTGGTATGCCTTCTGCTTAAGCCTTTGGAGTTGTCCCATAATTTGGGATCGGTCGTTGATATTATCTAAAAAAGTGTTTCTAAAGGCTGCTGTCATATTAAGCTTTTTGGCTGTGCTGAATGCCAGGGAATTGCATGATGTAAGGCTGTCTATAAAAAACATGCCCTGGTTTCCAATGACTTTAAGTGTTTCATTGATTTCATGGGATTGTTCTGTGAATCTTGATCCCATATGGTTGTTGACCCCTTTTGCAAAGGGTATGCAGGCAACATTATCCTCCACAACCCGGGTTATCTCTTCCGGCTTGTCTCCCACATAAAGTGCCCCGGGGCCTGGATCAAAACAGTTGCCATAAGGTTCCATTGGTTGATGGAGCATTATTTCATGCCCACGGCTGTTAATATCCACCGCAAGATCATATGATTTTTCAAGCTGGGGAAGAATGGAAAATGTAAGCGGGATATTCAAATCCAGGAACTGTTTGGCCTTAGAGAAGCTGTATCCTATATCATCTATAATTAGTGCTATTTGGGGCTGAGAAAACGATACGCTTTTTGCCAGTGCAACGGCATGTGAAAAGCCGTGTGTTCCCAAAAAGCTACCAAAAAGCAAAGAGACGCTTTTCAGTATAAAGTTTCTTCTATCCATCCTTTTCCCGTACCCCTTAAAGCTTCCTGTAATGAAATGCCTTTGGGTTTAAGCTTTTCCATCCAATTTTTGCAGTTTTGCAAATGGAGATACAGTTTTTAAGCCTTATACAACTTATGGTATTTAAAATCAAGGAGAAATACTATATATTGATAATGGGATAAAAAACAATGCGGGTTAATGGAGATACAGGATTTGAGGATATGAAGAAGGATCTTTCAAATATTTTGAAAAAGCCCCTTTATGTGGGAAATAGGCAGATAAACACAAGGCTTTTTCTTGCCCCAATGGCAGGTGTCGGACATATAGCTTTTAGGGAGCTTGTCTCCACATATGGTGGATACGGACTTCTGTTTTCAGAGATGTGCAGCGCAAAAGCGCTCCCCCATGAGAACCGTAATACTTCGCCGGTTTTCAGGTGGAGAGATGAAGAGTTGGCAAACCTTGTGTGCCAGATTTTCGGGCCTGATCCCCAGACCATGACCCGGGCTGCTAAAAGGGTGGAAAAAGAGGGGTTTTTTGGAATCGATATAAATTTCGGTTGTTCGGTGTCTGCCATATGTAGAAAGGGCTGCGGAGCCGCGCTTCTGAAAGATCCGAATCTGGCTGTTTCGATTGTTTCTGCGGTGCGCAAAGCTGTTTCCATACCTGTTTTTGTAAAATTCAGAACCGGATGGCAAGATGATCCCGGGCCGGCAGTTGAGATTGCTAAAAGGTTTGAAGATGCCGGTGCCGATGCACTGTGCTTTCATCCAAGAGTGGCGCCTGACAGAAGATCTCGCCCCCCCAGATGGGAATATATAGGAATGGTGAAACAGGCTGTTTGTGTCCCTGTCTTCGGCAATGGCAATGTGTTTGATTCAGAGGATTGCCTGAAAATGATTAAAACAACGGGCTGTGACGGGGTGTCCATTGGCAGGATAGCCATTGCAAGCCCCTGGGTGTTTAAAGTGTGGTCAGAGGGTTTTGCGCCAGGGCCTGATATTTATAAAGCCTGTGCCATGAATATGGCAGGGCTGCTTGAAAAGTATTATGACCCTGACAGGGCTTTCAAACTGTTTAAAAAGTTTGCGATATATTTTGCAGCAAATTTTGTTTTTGGGCATTCTATTTACAAAAAACTTTGCAAAGCCGATGATATGAGTGGGATTAAAGAGAATATTTATAAAATATTTGAAAAAACTCCTGAAGTTGCATCACGGCCTAATATGAATATGTTTGTGTCTTGAGTAAACAATTTAAGAAATAGGT
>JAUXBD010000122.1 GCA_030619585.1 Desulfobacteraceae bacterium | reverse complement strand
CACTGCTTTTGGCTGAAGCCTTTTACAGACAGGAAAAAACCATCGGCGCCGAATTAATTTACAATTGTGACCAGATGGAGATATCTGAGTGAAACGGAGGCATACGAGAGGGGACTCCGATGCCAAGGGATAACTCAGTGCGGTAGACTGCTGTCTGCTTGGGTCCCGGTAGGGTGAAAAATGCCTGGGCCTACCTTTTCCTTGAGCTGGTAAAATAACCTGACATCTTCTTGGTATTAGACCGCGACATTCAACAATTAGTGAGGGTGAACAGAAATTTGAAATTTTATTAGAAAACAATCTTTATCTGACAGCCGGAATATTGGACGCAGCATGGGCATCCGGGCTTGAAAAGAATCATGCCAGAACTTTTTTTGTGTTTGATCCGGCCTCAATGGGTTTGCGGCCTGTTAAAATAATAATGCATGGAAGTGAGTCCATGGAAGTTATGGGTAAAAAGCAAAATACAGATAAGGTTACAGTTGATTTTATGGGAACCTCAATGACAGCCTGGATTGGAGAGGATGGAAGTGTTGTAGCGGAAGAGGGTTTTATGGGCATTAAGCTTATAAGAGTCAGTAAAGATGAAGCCCTTAAGGATCTGGATTTGCCCATTGAACAGGATGTAACTGAGCTTTTTTCAGTTGTATCTGATGTCCCTGTAAAACAGCGGGATAAAATTAATTTGCTGAAGTTGAAAATATCAGGCATAGACGACAATCTTTTTTTAAACGGAGGAAGACAGAGCCTGGTGGATGGAATATTGACTGTAAATAAGGAAAAGATTCCTGAAATAGTTGAAATCCCTGAGGGCGGCGAAAAGAGATTTTTGAGGCCAACCCCATTTGTCCAGTCCGACCATCCGGAAATAAAAGGCAAGGTCAGTGAAATTGTTTTGCCGGACGACACTCCTTTTGCAAAAGCTCAGAAAATTATGCGCTGGATTTATGAAAATATACAGAAAAGACCTGTTCTTTCAGTTCCAAATGCTTTGGAAACTTTGAGGAATAGAATGGGCGACTGCAACGAACACGCGGTTCTGATGGCTGCCATGGCCCGTGCCGCAAGTATTCCAGCTCAGATAGAAACCGGATTAGTTTATATGAATGGCCGATTTTACTATCACGCATGGAATGTTCTTTATCTTGGCGACTGGCTTACAGTTGATGCTCTCATGGGGCAGATGCCCGCGGATGTGACTCATATCCGCTTTATACGAGGAGAACCTGATAAACAAATTGACTTAATTAAGGTTATAGGGAAGGTTAAGATTAATATTCTGGAGCAGTCTTAATGATAGATTTGATAAATCTTTCTAAACATTTCGGAAATATCAAAGCTGTTGATATATTAAATCTTTCTGTATCTTCTGGTGAGCTGTTTGGATTTATCGGCCCAAACGGAGCAGGCAAGACAACCACCATACAGATGATAGGCGGTTTGCTGGCACCTACTGAAGGTTCCGTGATAATAGACGGAATAGATATGGCAAAAGAGCCTGAGAAGGCAAAAAAGAAGATTGGCTTAATTCCTGACAGACCTTTTTTATATGAAAAACTGACTGGTATGGAGTTTTTAAAGTTTACGGCAGATCTTTATGAAGTAAGTGAAGAAGCATTTTTAGAAAACACAGAAAAAATTCTAAACATGTTTTCTCTTATTGATCGTGCTCATGAATTAATAGAATCCTATTCACATGGCATGAAACAGCGCCTTATAATGTCTGCTGCTTTGCTGCATGAGCCCCTGTTGATTGTCGTTGATGAACCCATGGTCGGGCTGGATCCAAGGGGTATCAAGATGGTGAAAAATCTGTTCCGCAGTCTTGTCGCAAAAGGAACTACGATATTTATGTCCACCCATACACTGAGACTGGCGGAAGATGTCTGTGACCGCATAGGTATCATAAATAATGGGAAGCTGATTGCAACAGGGACAATTAATGAATTGAAACATACGGCACAAATAGGAGAAGCTGATTTGGAAGAGGTTTTTTTCCAGCTTACAGAGGAAGAAATATCTTTATGAAACAGGCAGTCATTCTATTAAATCCACGCTTGTTATCTTTTAGAAACAAGGGGTTTGCAAAAGACAGGAGTATAAGGTTAATTATCTTTGCAGGCATAGGCATTAGCTTCTGGGCAGGTATTTTTGCCATATGTTATCGAGTCCTTATGTATTTCCAAAGAGTAGAGGGCATTGGCAATATACTTGCCTACAAGCTTCTTTCCATGGTTCTGCTTATCTTTTTTTCTCTTTTGATTTTCAGTTCCATTCTCACGTCTCTGTCAAATTTATATATGAGCAAAGATCTTACTCTTGTTCATTCTTTGCCGGTGCCAGGCGAAAAAATTTTTCTTGCAAAGTGGATTGAAAGCACTATTGATAGTTCATGGATGGTTGTGGTCTATGCTATACCGGTTTTTATTTCTTATGGAATAGTCTTTAAGGCAGGCCCCTTTTTTTATATAGACATAGCTCTGACTCTTTTCCCATTATGTATTATTGCATCGGCTTTAAGCTCTATCATGGTTTTGGTGATTGTTATTATTCTTCCGGCGAGCCGTATTAGAAGTATTTTTGTGTTTCTGGGTCTTGTTTTGCTTGTAATCCTCTATACGACTTTCCGCCTCTTAAGACCGGAAAGACTCGTGAATACTGAAAATTTTGCATCACTTCTTAGTTATCTGAATAATTTAAGCGCTCCGTCTTATCCTCTACTTCCAAGCACCTGGGCTTTTGACAGCCTTAAAGCTGCTCTTATAGGAGACGCAAGTTGTTCGCTGTTTAATGTTGCTTTATCAATGAGCTGTGCTGCGTTTCTTATATTTTCAAGCATTCTGATCGCCAGGGCCATTTATTTCAAGGGATTTTCCAAATCACAAGCATCAATGGCGCGGCTTTTCCAGCATAAAAAAGAGCGGCTTGACAAATTATTTTCTTTTTTGTCCGGTCCGACAAAGTCTTTTGTAGTAAAAGAGATAAAGACTTTTTTAAGGGACCAGGCACAGTGGTCTCAGATTTTTCTCATAGGAGCGCTCATTGTAATTTACACTTATAATTTTTCCGTGCTTCCCATTGAACAATCACCCATAAAAAGCGTTTATCTTCAAAACCTGCTTTCGTTTCTCAATGTTGCCCTTGCCGCCTTTGTCCTAATATCGGTTACGGCGCGTTTTGCCTTTCCGTCAATAAGTATTGAGGGAAGTTCTTTCTGGATTGTTCGATCAGCTCCCATTCCACTTAGGACTTTTTTGTGGATTAAGTTTTTTATATATCTTTTCCCTTTGTTGATTCTATCGGAAATACTGATTGTTGTGACCAATTTGCTTTTAAATGTTACTCCTTTTATGATGTATCTTTCTATAATAACTCTTTTTTTCTTGACTCCTGGCGTGGTTTCACTTGGAATAGGTCTGGGAGCCGCTTATCCGGATTTTAACTCCGAGAACCCAGCACATACTGTTGCCGGTTTTGGTGGACTTGTTTTCATGATTATTTCTGCGGCATATATCGGAGCTGTAATAGTACTTGAGGCAGGTCCTGTTTACACCATTTTTATGTCAGGTATAAGGAATGAGAACCTGTCTTGTTTTCAGTTGTTATGGATAATTGGATCTTTTTTTACAGCTTTTTTGATAAGCATGCTGGCGATTATATTGCCAATGAGGTTTGGAGAAAAGAGGCTTATGAGGGGGTTTTTCAGATGATGATAATGGGACATCGCGGGGCTGCGGCTCTTGAGCCGGAGAATACCCTGCTGTCAATTAAAAAGGCAATCGAGATTGGTGTAGATGCTGTAGAAATTGACGTGCACCTGACCAAGGACAAAGAATTGGTCGTAATACATGATTCAACCCTTGACAGGACGACCAATGGAACCGGACCGGTTGGTAATTATACTTTATCTGAACTGAAAAAGTATGATGCCGGCAAAAGCGAAACCATACCCACCCTGCAAGATGTTATGGATTCGATAGATGGTAAGATAAAGCTGATTATTGAGTTAAAGGAAAAAGGTGCGGAAAGATTTGTTGTTGAGCAGATAAGGAGAAACAGGCTTGAAGACAATGTATATGTTATCTCTTTCTGGCACAGGCTTGTAAAAAACGTTAAAGAAATGGATAGCGGTATTAAAACAGGCGTACTTCTTGTTGGCTGCCCTGTTGACACAAATGTTGCAGGTCAGGCATTTGCTGATGCACTGGTTATGAAACATACTTTTGTTGACGCAGAATTTGTTGAATTATCCCATAAGAAGGATTTGAAAATTTTTATATGGAACATCGATGATCCGGATCTTATCAAGGCTTTTGTTGATATTGGCGTTGATGGTATTGGAAGCAATAACCCAGGTATATTGGTGGACTACTTCAGGCGGTCAGGAGATAAGGAGAAGAATCGCATAATATGAAACCTCACATCATAATAGTTGTTTTTACGTTGCTTGCCAGTTTCTCATGGGTTGTACTTTCCTATGATCGTTATGCTAAGCTTAAAAGTTGGCCTGTCAGCAGGTGGTATGAAGAAAACACTTCCCTGATAAAAATTGCCAGCTTTGTTTCATTGCCAGGTTCCGCACTTGCCTCTGCCTATGTGGCTCAGTGGTGGATTGCATTCATGGTAATTATTGTTGGTTTCTGCATAGCTCAGTTAATGACAAGTTTATTTAAGAAGAATGTGCAATACATAGCATTAGTGGGTGTTCCGATCTTTTTTTTATAAGCATATTAATTTTACACAATATTTAACGCTCAACTTGGGTTAATCTATATAGAGGATATAATTTAAAATGATTACAATTGATGTGCCGGGGCACAAGGTTTTTAAGCTTAAGCACTTGGTGCTGGATTATAATGGCACTCTTGCCTGTGATGGGCAGTTAATATCTGGAGTAAAAGAGAAATTAGAAATTCTTGAAGACAGCATACAGGTTCACATACTTACGGCAGATACCTTTCAAAGCGTTAGTTCCTTTTTCCAGGGTATTTCTTGTCAATTTCAGATTATTTCTTCTATCAAACAAGATGTTCGCAAGCTAGAATATGTTAGACATCTGGGTGCTGAATTCACAGTTTGCATGGGAAACGGCAGAAACGACAGCCTGATGATTAAAGAAGCAGCTATAGGAATTGCAGTTGTTCTCAAGGAAGGCGCGGCCATACAAACTCTGCTATCAGCCGATGTTGTTTGTACCGATATACTTTCAGCACTTGAACTTCTATTAAATCCTTTACGTTTAATAGCTACTTTGAGGTTTTAAAACTTATAAGCTATTAAAAAATCGTTCAATTTGGTATAATAAAAACCAGCTAATTTAATGAAAAAATATCAAAAAATTTATGAGGCAAGAAAACTGCTGGAATTGCCGGAGCGGTCAACAATGGATGAAATTAAAGCCAGCTATAGAAATCTCATCAAAAAATGGCATCCGGATAAGTGCAATGCACCAAACGAAGAATGTGCCGAAATGAGCGCAAAAATTATTAACGCGTATAGAATTATCTTTGATTACTGTGAATCCTATAAATACTCCTTTAGTGAAGAAGAAGTTAAAAATTATCTTTCAGATGAGGAATGGTGGTTTGAACGTTTTGGTGAAGACCCTTTGTGGGGAAAAATTAGGACGGAAGAATAGAGTAAGGCCGTAAAAGTTAT
>JAUXBD010000363.1 GCA_030619585.1 Desulfobacteraceae bacterium | reverse complement strand
GTGGTGATGCAACCCAAGACCGGACACATTCTGGCCATGGTGGGCGGCCGCGAATACGGAGCGAGTCAGTTTAACCGTGCTGTTCAGTCGTTAAGACAGCCGGGAAGCGCGTTCAAACCTTTTGTTTATTTGTGCGCTCTGGACCGGTTTAATTCGGCAACCATGCTTTCAAATGAGTCCCGTTCCTATACCATAGATGGATCTGTCTGGCAGCCACGAAATTTTAGCCCCACATCTGAAAATTTAGTCACAATGAGAACCGCTTTGAAAAAATCCTATAACATCGCCACAGTGGACCTGGCCATGAAAGTGGGTTTGGATAGGATTGTGGATACAATTGCCGGGTTTAAATTTTCAACCCCTTTATCCGCCTATCCCTCCCTTGCGCTGGGAGCCGTAGAGGTGATGCCAATAGAGCTTGCCCGCGCTTTTTGCGTGTTTGCATCAGACGGACTTTTGCCTTATCCTCTATCCCTGAAAGAGGTGGTTGATGAAAAAAGGGAGCTTCTGGAAGGGAGGCATATGAGTATTGAAAGGGTGACATCACCGGAAAAAGCATTTATCATTAGCTCCATGCTGCAAAGCGTTGTGACCGAAGGCACTGCAAGTTCACTTAAAGAGATGGGAGTAACATTTCCTGTTGCAGGAAAAACCGGTACAACAAATAATTACAGGGATGCCTGGTTTATAGGATACACACCGGATATTTTGGCTCTTGTATGGGTGGGATTTGACAATGGTGACCCTGTTTTTGCCACAGGGTCGGGCGCCGCCCTGCCCATATGGGCTGATCTCATAAACGCTATTCCGGATCATGTTTCAAAAAGATGGTTTAAAGTGCCGCCCGGTGTGGTAAAGTATTTAATATGTCTGGACAGCGGCGAACCTGCGATCCAAAACAGGTGCATGGAAACTGCGGAGGAGTATTGTCTTAAAGAAAATGTGCCGCCATACAGGTGCCAGATACATGCCGGGCCTTTTGAGCGTGTGGTAAAGGGGGTTAAAGATCTACTCAAATTGTATTAAGAAATATATTTCGTCCTTTTTTTCCAGGTTTTTGCCGATATTTTTTTTAGTTTTGTACAATCTTTTTTTTACAGGTTGTATGGCAAAAGTTCAAATCCTTCCCAATTCAGGTTTTGACCCCACAATGCCTGCTGAAGGGGGAAAATCGGACGGGGTGTTAAGCCAACAGGGTGCTGATGTTGGTATAGAACAGGATCCCCGGGTGCTTGCGTCTCTTCAGATAACCGGTCAGGGGAAAGCCCTTTTGGAGCAAAATAAACCGGACGATGCCATACGAACACTGGAGAGGGCCATCAGTCTTGACCCCGCCAATGGTCTGAACTATTACTACCTGGCAGATGCATGGATAATTAAGGGGAACTTTAAACAGGCCGAAGAGTTCAACCGTCTTGCGCACATCTACATCAATGATGATGTTAAATGGAAACCCCTTGTCATTGAGCAAAGGGAACGAATTGAAAACTTAAAATATCTTGAAAGTCAACAGCCTAATGAACTTAGGATGATTCAATGAAAAAAGTATATGTTGGTATGAGCGCAGACCTGCTTCATCCGGGACACATTAATATTATAAAGGAATCTTCTAAATTAGGCGAAGTAACGGTGGGTCTGCTCACAGATGGGGCAATTGGGAGTTATAAACGCCTTCCCTTTTTGACATACGATCAAAGAAAGAGTGTGGTGGAAAATATAAAAGGGGTTAAAAAGGTGGTTCCCCAGGAGACTTTAAACTACGTTTCCAATTTATTGAAATATAAGCCGGATATCGTTGTGCACGGAGATGATTGGAGGGTGGGGGTACAGGCCAAGGTGAGACAGGATGTAATAGACACATTAAAAAAGTGGGGAGGGAAGCTTGTGGAGATAAAATACACACCCGGCATCTCGTCCACCCAACTTCATAAAGAGCTAAAAGATATTGGCACCACACCTGATATACGTCTAAGGACATTGAGGCGGCTAATAAATGTCAAGCCCACCGTGCGGGTATTGGAGGTCCATAATGGCCTGACAGGGTTGATCGTGGAAAATACAAGAGTGGAGGTTGACGGCGTCCCAAAAGAGTTTGATGCCATGTGGTCAAGTAGCCTGGCAGATTCAACGGCAAGGGGTAAGCCCGATATCGAGGCAGTTGACATTACCGCAAGAATGACGACCGTCAATGAAATTTTTGAAGTGACCACAAAACCCATGATATTTGATGCAGATACCGGTGGGAAGCCCGAACACTTTGTTTTCACGGTGAAGTCCCTTGAAAGGCTCGGAGTGTCGGCCGTCATTATAGAAGACAAGATCGGTTTAAAGAAAAACTCCCTTTTTGGAACAGATGTGCACCAACAGCAGGCCAACATTGAGGAGTTTTGTTTTAAAATTCGGGCTGGAAAAAATGCACAGATAACCAACAACTTTATGATTGTTGCACGGATTGAAAGTCTGGTTCTGGATATGGGAATGGATGATGCGCTCTTAAGAGCAAAAGCTTACATTGATGCGGGTGCAGATGCTATTATGATACATAGCCGGCAGGAAACAGCAGATGAGATTCTTGAGTTTTGCAAACAATTCAATAGATTTCAGGATAAAGCGCCTCTGGTTGC
>JAUXBD010000126.1 GCA_030619585.1 Desulfobacteraceae bacterium | reverse complement strand
TGAAAATATCATGGTAGACTGAAATTGTTATTAACTTCTGTTTGTTATTGAGTTTTTTCTTTTTCTTCTTTCTTGTTGTTTTTTTTTTTCTTTTATTGGGTTTAGTTTTCTTTTTTTCTGCCATTGTTATCCTCCTTTATTTAAATCATGAGGTTTTTTGGATCTTGTTTGATCATTAAATAATGTGCTGTTTTTTATTGGGATTTTACAATAAGGTTAAAAAACTGAGCAATTATACCACTCACATTTGAAAATATCAAATAATAATCATGAAATCTAATATTTCCAAGCACACCTGAGTTAAACGAGAGTGCACTATGCCACTGTCTTTGTCAATTTCAGTTACCACCCATTCACCCGGTAAAGCAACAAGCATTAAATTAGGTTGTGTTCTATAAAGATTTGAGGTATCTGATCAAGCAAATATAAAAGGCATGAGGTTACAGAATGGATTACAAGGAGTTTTTGAAACAAGTAAAAAGATTAGAATTTCAGGAACTGAGAGAGGACCGCCCTGAATACATAGAGTTTGTTATGACAACCAATTATATGCCCAGCCTGACTTCAATTCTTGAAAGTTACTATGGGACTGCATATTCACCTCCGGGGAAAACGCCTCCAGAAGATGCTCAAAAATACGCTGATCCTTATGGTGGTATTGAGGAAGGTCAGACCCTTTATTATCTGGATTGTGGTGATTTTTTCCATTGCGCCCTTCTATGGCCCTGGGGCAACGGAAATTCAACAACCATCAAAATTTTTCAAGCTGAAAAAAGCGTAGAAAACAATGGGGAAAAGCAAGGAGATACTGACAACGAATTCACTATTGAGCTCTGAAAAAAAACTGAGTTAAAAGCATTTCTCAAAAGGATAATAGTCCACCAACATTAATGAGTATAGATTTTGAGTTTCGGTCATCTCTTTTAAAGGCACAATAGGGAAACCATTATTTCTGGCTGTTTGAAACACATCAATCCCGGCACCCTCCATTGAAGGCCTGGCCCTGTTACCTAAACGACATGGCTCTTGCGTTGATTTAGCGCATTCTTTACAAAGAGGGCAAGGCCCGGCAAGGAGAACAAATGCTTTGTAAAATCCGTCCTTGAACATCTCTCCTTCCATTGTGGTTAACATTTCTAAGATCTCATTGAATTTTTCCGCGCGATCTTGAATGTCTGGGGCTTCAATATGGAATAAAAGAGCATATCTATGAAGCCTCTTTCCAGAAGGGAGACATGTTTCTTAGCCTTTCTATGATAGGAGGTAGTTTTTCAATTATATAGTCTATCTCTTCTTCGGTATTGTATTTGCTGAGGCTAAATCGTATTGAGCCATGGGCGGCAGTGTAGGGAACTCCCATGGCTCTAAGCACATGGGATGGCTCAAGTGAGCCTGATGTACAGGCAGAGCCTGAAGATGCGCATATACCAAATTCATTGAGCATTAAAAGTATGGCTTCGCCCTCCACAAATTCGAAACTTATGTTGGTGGTTCCAGGCAGACGGTTTGCCGTGTCTCCGTTTACAATGGATCGTGGCACACGTCTTAACAGTTCATTTTCAAGCTTGTCCCTTAGTTTTGCCATCTGTCTGCTTGTTTCATCCAGCTCCTCAAGGGCCAGCCGGCCGGCCTCACCCATTCCAATAATTGAAGCCACATTTTCCGTCCCGCCCCTTCTTCCTTTCTCCTGGTGCCCTCCGATAAGATAGGGAGAGAACCTTGTGCCTTTACGCACATAAAGGGCTCCAATACCTTTTGGTGCATGGAATTTGTGTCCGGAAAGGGAAAGCATGTCAACTTTGGCTTTTTTAACGTCAATTGGAACTTTTCCTGCCGCCTGCACCGCATCTGTATGAAAGACTATACCTTTTTTTGATAATACCTGGGAAATCTCTTCAATTGGAAAGACAACACCGGTTTCATTGTTTGCCCACATTATACTGACAACAGCCGTGTCGTCACTTAGCTTGTCATACAGGTATTGAAGATCAAGCCTTCCTCTTTTGTCTACAGGAACAAAGGTTACATTAAAATTGTTTTGGGCAAGGTGTTCAAACATGTTTTTAACAGCAGGGTGCTCCACCCTGGTGGTTATGATGTGCTTTTTTTCAGGCAAAGAATTTACTGCAGCCATTATAGCAGTGTTGTCACTTTCGGTGCCGCAGCTAGTAAAAACGATCTCGTCAGGCAAAGCATTTATCAAAGCAGCAAGTTTTTCTCTGGCTTGTCTAATTTTTTGTCCGTTGCTGCCGCCAAAAGAGTGCATACTGGACGGATTACCGTACAATTCTGAAAAATACGGAAGAATGGCATCAAGAACCTTTGGGTCAACTTTAGTGGTTGCATTATTATCAACATATATTGAATTCATCACTATTTTCCTCTTTTACAATAAGGTCAGGAGAAACCAGCTCACGTATCTTAGTTTCAATAAAGTTTTTTAAAGTAACCTGGGATGTTTTGCAGTTTGCACAAGAACCGCGAAGCTTCACAATAACGGCATCGCCGTCCAGGTCAATAAGTTCGATATCTCCTCCATCTTTTTTCAAGGCAGGTTTGATCTCACTATCAATGACATCTTCAATCAGCCTGATTTTCTGGATATTGGTCATAGCCGGTGCTTTTTTATTTTCAGGTCGTTTGTCTTCAGTAGCTTGATCAATGATCGTGCTGATTTTGTCGTGACAATTTTCGCAACCTCCGCCGGCCTTCACATAGTCTGTAACATCCTCTATGGATAAAAGCTGGTTCTCTTGTACAGCCCTTTGGATCTCAAGGTCAGTCACGCCAAAACATTCGCACACTATTTCACCTTCCGCCTTTTCGTACGGTTCTCCACGATAAAAAGCTATGGCCTTCTCAAGGGCATCTCTGCCCATTACAGAGCAGTGCATTTTCTCCTTTGGAAGTCCGCCAAGGTATTGTGCGATATCATCGTTTGTAATTTTAGAAGCCTCATCCAATGTAATCCCCTTAATCATTTCTGTAAGGGCAGATGATGATGCTATTGCGCTTGCACACCCAAAAGTCTGGAACTGTGCATCAATTATTTTTTCCTCTTCACCAAGTTTGAAAGTCAGCTTTAATGCATCGCCGCATGCAAGCGAACCCACCTCACCGATACCATCGGCGTCTTCGATTACACCCACATTACGAGGATTCATGAAATGTTCTTTTACTTTACCTGTGTATTCCCACATTATTTTTCTCTCCCCCCTGATCGTTTTTACAACGGATCGTTTTACAACTGCATGATCGGAATCAAAACAGTAGAATATATTTAACGCCTTTAAAACAGCCTGTCCAAGCAGAAAATACCTGTTGACAACCTGCCACATTGTGGTATAGGGAATGTATCACAGTGTGGCAGGTTGTCAAGAGTAAATTGCTAAAAAATGCAGCAATTTTTATCTTTAAAATATTTAATGACATCAAGTGATCTATCCTCAATAATCTAAAAATTGTGGGTTAATATGACAAGTGATAAATTTGTTTCTTTTCGGAAAAAGTTAAAAAAAACGCAAAAGCAGATGGCACAGCTTTTGGGAATATCTATCAAAGCGGTACGCAGTTATGAGCAGGGCTGGAGAACAGTCCCATCCCATGTTGAAAGGCAGCTGCTATTTCTTATTACCAGGGGGGAGAATAGCAAAAAGTCACAAAAACCATGCTGGATAGTTAATAACTGTCCGGATGAAAAAAAAGAAAAATGCCCGGCATGGGAATTTCGGTCCGGGGAGCTGTGCTGGTTTATTAACGGGACAATCTGCAACGGATCTGTTCATAAGGACTGGAATGAAAAAATAAAGGGTTGCAGATCGTGTGATGCTCTATCCCCTATTCTTAAATGGTAGAGTTTTGGCCGATAGCATTTGCAATTTTTACCGGTTACAGTAATAGAAAAGGATTGGATTGGATTTATGAAGATAGTTTCAATAGCCATAAGTAAGAAGAAAGGAATTCGCAAAGTCCAGGTGGATGAGGCGAATATACTTGAAAACCATGGATTGGAAGGAGACGCCCATGCAGGTGATTGGCACAGACAGGTAAGTTTTCTTTCATCTGAAAATATTGAAAAGGCCCGCAGTGATGGGCTTGATGTTACATTTGGGGATTTTGCGGAAAATATTGCAACAGTGGGAGTTGATTGGAAAACAATACCGGTGGGCACAAAGGTGGAATTGGGGGAATCTGCACTGGTGGAGATCACACAGATCGGAAAAGAGTGCCATAACAAGTGTGCAATTTACTATCAGGCCGGTGATTGTATTATGCCCAAAGAAGGGGTGTTTGCAAAGGTAATCAGAGGCGGACATATAAGCTGCGGTGATAAGGTCTGCCTTATTGAGTAAAAAGCCTGGTCCGGAAGGCCCACCTTGGGAGGATTATAAATGGCGGAGCGAAGCGACAAATTAACTTTAGGCACTTCAAACTTCAAACTTCAAACTTTTTATATGGATATATATGGAGAATTATCAAACCGACAATATAATCTGCTATGAAGGTAACCAACGACTGACCTATGAGCAGGATATGGTTGTTGAGGAACCCCTTGCAATAATAGTTGAAGGTGAGCCCTATTCTGTTGTAATGCGCACCCCTGGAAAAGAGATTCCCCATGCTGCCGGATTTTGTCTTACAGAAGGTTTGGTGGATGACGCCGGCGATTTTGCAGCAATTGGTTTTTGTGAAGACATGGACCCCAATGTGGTGACTGTGTCCCTTGTGCAGCAAAGGCGTAAAAAGGTAGCGGACCTTTTAAAAAGAAGAAGCTTTATCAGCCAGTCAAGCTGCGGTATATGCGGCAAGGCGTTGATAAAGGATCTTAACCAGATTCTTACACCCATTGATGAAAAAAACAGCATAAGTAAGAAAGATCTAATTGATCGTGTCAACCAGCTGCCTGAACATCAGCAGCTTTATAAAAGAACAAACGCCACACACGCCTCAATGATTTTTGATTCAAACTTTAATTTGATGGCAACTGCCGAGGATGTGGGACGCCATAACTCCCTTGACAAGGTTATCGGTGAAACCTTCATGTCCGGCAAATTGGCAGGTGCAAAAATGGCCGTACTTTCCTCTCGTATCAGTTATGAAATGGTACAAAAAGCTGCCAGGGCAAAAATAGAGATTGTAATCGGAGCCTCCATGCCCACATCGTTAGCCGTGAACCTGGGAAAGTCATTGAACATGACAATAGCAAGTTTAAGAAAAAACAGATTAATGATTTTTTGTGGAGAAGAACGAATTGATGAATAATATAAATAAAAAAAATACGGATCAAAATAACATTATAGAAAAAATATCGACAATTAAGAAAAAGCTGGGAAAGGAACTGATCATCCTGACTCACCATTACCAGAGAAAAGAGATTGTGGATATCGGCGACTACAGGGGGGACTCTTTTGGGCTGTCGCAAAAGGCCGCCTCTGACAAGGATGCAAGATTTATTGTTTTTTGCGGAGTGCATTTTATGGCTGAAAGTGCGGCTATCCTTGCCCAGCCCCAACAGACAGTCCAGATCCCCGACCTTGATGCCGGGTGCTGGATGTCTGATATGGCTGA
>JAUXBD010000147.1 GCA_030619585.1 Desulfobacteraceae bacterium | reverse complement strand
TTTACAGCTGCATGTGTCATGGGCCGTGTATCAAGCTCAGCTATATCACCACAATATGTCAGGGTTATATCATAAACTTTTTTTACAAGCTGTCCCATCAATGCTCCCATCTTTTCAATAAGGTCAAGGTGCGGTTTGATAATATTCATCGTCTTCCTTGAAACCGACGGAAAGTTAACCGCATGTTTGATGGTGTCGCTGATAAGAAATTCTGCCATCTGCCTTGCAATCATCTCAGACACCTTTTCCTGGGCCTCGCTGGTGCTTGCCCCCAGATGAGGAGTACAAATCACATTTGGATGCCCGATAATAGGCAAATTAGGATCAGGCGGCTCTGTTGGGAACACATCCAGGGCTACACCTGCAACATAACCGCTGTTAACAGCGTCATAAAGGTCATCAATGTCGATAATTTCTCCCCTGGAACAATTTATGATTCTTACTCCGCGCTTCATCTTTTCGATGGCGTCCCTATTGATCATACCAACCGTGTCTTTCAGCTTGGGAACATGGAGTGTTATAAAATCTGAATTTTTAAAAAGATCATCCAGCGACATAAGTTCAACATTGAGTTCTTGTGCCACCTTGCCGCTTATAAACGGATCATGCGCAATCACATTCATCTTAAGACCTTTGGCCCTGTCTGCCACGATTCTCCCTATCTGCCCAAGCCCTATGATTCCCAAGGTTTTGCCTGTTATTTCAACGCCTGACAGTTTCTTTTTTTTCCATTTGCCTTCACGAAGGGACTCCGTGCCCTGGGGAATGTTTCTGGCAAGGGACATCATAAGTGATATTGCATGTTCTGCAGTTGTTATGGTATTTCCACCAGGGGCATTCATAACAACTATACCCTGTTTTGTTGCACACTGAACATCCACATTGTCAACCCCTATACCCGCACGGCCGATTACCTTTAGAAGTTTCGCTTCTTTTAGCACCTCTTTAGTAACTTTTGTTTTGCTCCTTACTGCAAGGCCATGGAAACTGCCGATTATTTTTGATAGCATTTTAGGATCACCGGTGGTCTTATCGTTTTCCA
Organism: Desulfobacteraceae bacterium; assembly: GCA_030619585.1. GTDB lineage: Bacteria > Desulfobacterota > Desulfobacteria > Desulfobacterales > SURF-7 > JAUXBD01. Next base: position 4,222 of record JAUXBD010000147.1, on the reverse strand, counting down.
CCACGACCTCTATCTTTCCTGTGTTTTCCAGGATATCCTTTGCAACAGGGGATATATTGTCTGTTATCATCACCTTGAACATGGCTTTCATCTCCTTTGTTTACTTTCTTTTCAACACAGATTTCCGGACAGTTATAATAGGGCAAAACCACTTTTCCCGGTTATTCGGAAGATACCGGTTGATAATATAGAATATTTTAAGTTATTAGCAAGCTATAATGTGTTGAGTCCATATTCAAGAATGAATATCAATCTTTTAAGCGGAAAGTTGGTTAGCCATGCAAGATAATTACAACCTTTGGCAGGATAGACAGGTTGTTAATCTTGATGAAGTAGAGATATCTGTGATTTTTACCATTCCAATCCTATTGAACTTTCTTCAAAATGTGAAATAACTTACACAAAAGACATAACCCTAAGTACATAAAATAAACAAACCTCTATTTCTATCAAATCTATAAAACCCTGTTATTACTGCATCCGCTTAATCCAGCCTGCTTGGTGTATTTCTTGCTGCTCTTTTGAATTAATCTAAACCTTACTTTTCACAAAAAAAAAGGGGGGAGTTACGAAACTATTACGTTATTCGTTGTTAACCTTGATCATTTTCTTGGGTTTTTATTTAATTGTCGCCTCTACTGACTATTCGATAAAGGTGAACCCACCCGGCGGTACCTACCCGGACGCAATTCTGGTGTCGTTCCTCAATATGTATTTAAATGAACCGGATCGCATATATTACACCCTGGATGGTGCTGAACCCGCAGAAAATTGCCTTGAGTACTCCCAAGGAGACATTATTAGGATCGATAAAACCACGATTCTGAAATATGTCGTGTACCGCCAGGGTGTTCCGGGCAATGTTGTCAGCGTGACTTACCAGATTCTCGGTGGTGGTGATACCGGCACAACATTGACGAATGAAGCAATGGTGAAGATTCAACTACAGTCACTTTACGTGTAAAGACCGGATCGGCCTTTGAAAATTTATGGGTAAAATCGGGATTTCATGAAGATATAACAGGTCTGCCCGAAAGAAACCACACCTTCCTGTAGTGACTTTTATACTATTGTCCTCTGTAATGTTTTACACAATGGGAAGCAAATTACACAGAAATTACTACATCATATTACATATTTTAATGCCGCCTTTCCTTCCAGTTCAGATAACTACTTGAAATTTATACATCCAGCCTAAATGTCGTTCTTGGAATGTATCTTGCTTAAACACGGTATAGTTCTCAAAGTCGATCATAGTAGACTAGTATCATTTTGAGTCATTTGGTGGCTATGAGCGCTGATAGCGGAGGGTGAATAATGCCAGCACTAAACTTTAAAAAAACGATTTGCGCCTGATGTGGCGTCTATGAAAAAGAGGCAAACTACAATAGCTGCATGGGATGTGCATGGCACATTTAAAAATCGTAGCGTTGAGGTTTTGAACTATTTATTAAGAGCGCATTATTTAGCGCTTACAAAAGACGATTTACCCAGACACCCATTATATTTAAAGAAAGACTTGAAACCAACGCCGTATTGCGCTGGATGAAGGGGATGACATGGTTATAGAACAACAAAAGGACACCGAAGAGATAATGCAGGCATTGGGCAATGGTATCGATGAGTTTTTTAAAGAAAACATTGGCGCACACGGCTATGCCCTTCTCGTTTTCCCCTTCGGTGATCCAGCCGTGGGGAATTATGTCTCTAATGTCAAACGAGAGGATATGATTGAAGCATTAAGGGAAGCCGCAAACAGATTGGAAAAGAATCAGTATATGCCACCATGTATAGGTGGAATTAATTAAATGTTGCAACCAGGAGATTTAAAACTATGGAACCAAGACAACGTGTAGGCGCTATTTTAAAAGCCGACGAAAATGAAGTCCACCTTTTAGGTTATGGAACTTATGATTTTTCTGGAAATAAAATAAAAATAATTGAGACGACAACGGCTCGTATCTGGTTAAGACAGGATGGAATAGCACAGGTTAATGTCAAATATGGTGTCAAAATATCTCCTCTATCAGGAAATGAACTAATGAAGGCTGTTCAAGACGTGATACCAGGCAAATGCCCTTTGATAGTTGATGCCACTCAGTTACATTCAATTACCATGGACGCCAAAGTTGTGCTGTTTAAAGCCCGGAATATAAAAGCTCTTGCAATAGTTGCCCCGACATGGGTGGCCCGAACAACTGCTGAAAATCTTTTAAAATCAAATCGTCCACTTTGCCCTGCAAAAGTTTTCAAATATGAAAAAGAAGCTGTTAAATGGCTAAAACAGTATAGGTAGATATTTCATATCATATGACAATCCAAATTTATTTTTGACACCTAATACCTTACATTTCCCAACACATAAAAGCCCAGGTTACGGACTTTGAGCGAGTGAAGGCTTAAAAATTGGGTGCGAGTGGAGGTTTTTAAACGGCTTCTACTGTTTATACCCTATTGCTCTTAGTAATCCCTTGCGCTTATCTATATCATCGCTTGTTTCGATCCCTTTTGATGCAAAGCCGTCAATTACGCCAAGTATCCCCCTGCCCTGCTGGGATTGAGCAATAATAACCTCCACCGGGTTTGCTGTGGCACAGAAAATACGGCAGACTTCAGGGACCCTCTTAATTGAATTCAAAACATTGACAGGAAACATATCTTTCATAAATATTATGAAACTGTGACCTGCTGAAAGTGCAAAAGCATTTTCCTTTGCCAGTTCCGTCAACTCCTCATCCGTTCCGGTATGGCGCACCAGGCATGCTTCAGACGCTTCACAAAAAGCCAGGCCGAATTTTGCCCCGGGCACTGTGTTTACCATAGCCTCATACAGGTCTTCCACTGTCTTTATAAAATGAGATTGCCCCAAAATCATGTTCAGGCTTTCAGGATTTTTAATATTAACGGTTTTGATATCCATATAACCCTCCTTTAAGATTAATTATATTTTGTCACATTTCAGGATGCATACTATCAAACATTGTTATTTAAAGCAGTCAAGTGAGCTAAATCAGAACCATTTATGACGCAAATATCCAAAACAATCAATACTTTTTACAATAAGCCAGGGGTTCGATCAAAATCTTATTTGCAGTCAGGACAAGCTTGTGATAGTAGCATCCAAGCTGTGTAAAAACTATTTATAGGACTTAGGGATAGCTCAAAGGATATATTTGGCTGAAGATAACACAAAACAGGGTAGTGACGCTTCAAACTTAAACTCCCAGGTCATGATCGTAAAGAAACGCGCAAAAAAACTTTTTAAAGGAGCGCGGGGAAGTCATGACTGGGAACATACCCTCCGTGTCTTTCGATTGTGCGAACATATAGGTGTGGCTGAAAAAGCTGATATGGATACACTTCTGGCAGCTGCATTTCTCCATGACATAGGCAGATGCTTTCAGGACAATTCAAACGGTGAGATATGCCACGCAAAAAAAGGGGCCCAGATGGCTGAAACCCTTCTTAAAGAACTTGAATTCTCAGAAGCACAAAAGGAAAATATCATTCACTGCATACGGGCCCATAGGTTCAGGGACAGCCACGTTCCAGAAACAGTTGAAGCAAAAGTTTTGTTTGATGCGGACAAGCTTGATGCAATCGGAGCTGTTGGTGTGGCAAGGGCATATCTGTTTGCAGGCGAGGTTGGGGCAAAGCTCCATAATCCTGATATCGATGTTGAAGAGGTAAAATCATACTCAAGAGACGATACCGGTTTCAGGGAGTACAAGGTGAAACTGTGCAAAATAAAAGATAGAGTGCTGACAAGAGAAGGTAAAAAGATCGCTTCAGGCCGGCATGATTTCATGGAGAAATTTTTCAAAAGATTTTTGGATGAGTATGATGCAAATGTATAAGAAAACAGCCTCAGTATGTAATTTCAAACATATTATGCCCTTTTATGCAATCCTCCCATTGGACATTCACTTCTTCCACTTTTGAAAAGGTCGGGCCTCTTTTACACCAGTCAATGACTTTTTTTACATTTTGTTTATCCCCTTCAAATACAGCCTCAACAGATCCGTCACTCCTGTTTCTGACCCATCCTGTGACACCGTAACTGTCTGCTGTGTTTTTTGTCTCCATTCTGAAAAATACACCCTGCACCTTTCCAGAAATTGCAGCATGTGCCCTGACTTTTTCTTCCATAATAATCTCCTGAGATTGGTTAAATTAGTTAGATTGGTTATATTGGTTATATTGGTTAAATTAGTTAGATTGG
>JAUXBD010000256.1 GCA_030619585.1 Desulfobacteraceae bacterium | reverse complement strand
TGCTGCTGCCGATAATATCTTTTGAAGGCATAAATGAAAAATCAGATGAAAGATCAGGCCGTAAGCTTCACAGCTTTATTGCTGCACTCCATTTAGGTTTGAAACAGACGTTTGGCGGTAATATTGACCATCTCCAGACAGCTCTGCACGAAGAACCTGTAGCTGATTCAAAGCATAGAAAAAAATATATCGTACTCTATGATACAGTTCCAGGCGGGACAGGCTATTTAAAGCAATTGATGCGCAGCAAGAAGCCATTGATGATGGTTTTTGAAAAAGCTCTTGAAGCACTGCGGTCATGTTCCTGCAATCAAAATCCTGATAAAGATGGATGTTACAGATGCCTTTTTGCCTATCGAAGAAGCTACAATATGGCTGGGACCTCACGGGATACTGCCATTGAGATGTTATCTGAAATTTTGAGTTTTAAGGAACAGCTAGTACAAACAAAAACATTAAAAGACATTAAAATAAACTCTTTATTCGAGAGTGAGCTTGAAGCTCGTTTTATCGAAGCCTTAAGACGTGTTCGCAATGAGAATATCCCTGTTTCACTCAAAAAAGAAGTGGTTAACGGGAAACCCGGGTATTTTTATAAGATTGGCGACAAGGCCTGGTACATTGAATTACAGGTTAATCTGGGACAGCCGGATGGTATCAGGGTTAAATCAAAGGCAGACTTTGTATTCAGGCCGGCACGAGCTCAGGAAGGGGATAAACCAATTGTAGTTTTTACAGATGGATTTTATTTTCATAAAGACCGTATCGGTAAAGATTTGCTTCAAAGATGTGCGATTGCCCAGAGTGGCCGGTTTCATGTGTGGTCTCTGACATGGAAAGATATTGAAAGCCGCTATCAAAACCAAAGTTCGTATTTTGAAAATTATTTAAATATTCAAAATAAGCAACTTGAAAAATACAACACATTAACTGAAAGCTATGGAATAAAGGATTTGCGAAAAACAAACAAAACCGACAGCTTTGACTGGCTTGTGCGGTTTCTTATAAATCCGGAGTTGGCTAAATGGCAGTGTCATGCATTTGTGCATAATTTGATCCATCTTGACAATGAACAGTTTGGAACACCTCAGGGCGCAGAACAGTGGCTAAATAAAATCAGGGCAAACCTTCCTGAAGAAGTAGTTGAAAATTTTAATGGTGCTATTTCAAACACTACTGAACCATGGTTTTATGGATTGTTTGAACCGGATTCTAAAAAGAACTTCATGCAACTTTATATTGCAGCTCAAAGGGACGCTATTCAGGCCTGCAAAATTTCAGGGATGTATATAGCCTGCCGACTTGAAGATGATACTGAAAATCGAGAAAAAAAAGAATTTGAATCTGTATGGAATGGGTATCTGAGATTATATAACCTGCTACAGTTCATACCGCATACTTATTTTGTCACACGTCAGGGAATGACTGATGAATATATATATGGCGGTTTTGAAGAATATGCATCTAAAGACAGCAGTATTAATAACAATGAATGGGATGAAGTGTTAGATCTAACCGATTCCACAATACATGGATTAATCAATCAACTTGCTGAAAATAACTGCCCTGTTCCTGAAGTCGGGTTTGAACTAATAGATGAAAATGGACAGATTATTGCCGAAGCGGAACTTGGCTGGCCGAATAATCAAATTGCTTTTTTACTGCCTAACCAGCTTACATATTCGGTTTTGTTTAATCAGGCAGGATGGAAAGCAGTGCCTTTGAAGGATGTATCAGCAAATCCTGAAAAGTATATTAGTCTGTTTAATAAATAGGAGAATATCAAATATGAGCGCTGCAAAGAATAAGATCAAAGTTGCAATTGCTTCTGATTTTTTATTGTCATTTTCAAAGATACCACGAAAACAACAGGCAAAGGTCATGAATTTTGTCACAAAATTTAGATCAAATCCCGGCTTGCCGGGAATAAATTATGAAAAAATCGTACGTGCCAAAGACCCGAACCTTCGGTCAGTACGTATCGACCAGTCATATCGCAGCATTGTGCTTAAACCCGATACTGGAAATGTTTATGTCCTGCTATGGATTGATCATCATGATAAAGCATATAAATGGGCTGAAAATAAATCCTATATAATACATCCTGAAACCGGTAGTCTTCAGGTAATTGATGTTGAAGAAATTAAGGATAAAAAAACCAGTGTTTCCGAAGAAAAAGCCTTATTTGCAGATATCCGTGACAGACATTTGTTGCAATTAGGGCTTCCTGAAATACAGATACCGCTTATTAGAAATTTAAAAACAGCAGACGACCTTGACAAAATTGCCGATCAATTACCTCAGGAAGCATATGAGGCTTTGTTTTTTATTGCCGATGGTTTTTCCCTGGAAGAAGTGTTTCAGGATATTGAAACAGTCGAAAAGAAAGAAGAAATTGACACAAATGACTATGGTTCAGCATTGAACAACCCGGATTCACGTCGTCGCTTCTATGTTGTCGAAGAAGATCTTGAGCTTGCAGCTATATTGAATGCTCCTCTTGAAAAATGGCGAATTTTTTTACACCCTTCTCAACAGAAGCTTGTTGAACGTCACTGGAACGGACCCGTAAGAGCTCTTGGCGGTGCCGGTACAGGAAAGACCGTTGCAGCTATGCATAGGGCAAAGTGGCTTGTACAAAATGTATTTACAAATGAAAAAGATCGAATCCTGTTCACAACTTTTACTAGAAATCTTGCAGCCGATATACAGGAAAACCTTACTAAAATCTGCTCAAAAGATATGATGCGCCGGATCGAGGTTGTAAATCTTGACAGGTGGGTATCGGAATTTTTAAAAAAGAACGGATATGATTATCAAATTGATTACGGTCGCAGGATAGAACATCTTTGGAATAAAGCTCTGGATTTGGTTCCAGTTGAGCTTGATTTTGATTTGTCCTTTTACAGAGAAGAATGGGAAAGGGTTGTTCAGTCTCAAGCTATCACATCAGTAGAAGAATACATAAAGGCTTCCCGTGTTGGAAGAGGAACACGGCTTACCAGGAAAATTCGTAAAATAGTCTGGACTGTATTTGAGGAATACCGTGTATTATTAAATGAAGAAGGTCTGCGTGAAGGCAATGATGCCATGAGAGATGCCAGGCTTTTATTGGAAAAAAAGAATAAAATCCTTCCATATCGAGCAATAATAGTAGATGAAGCTCAGGATATGGGTATGCAAGCGTTTAAACTGATACGGCAAATAATACCTGAAGAAAAGAAAAACGATCTTTTCATTGTAGGAGATGCGCATCAGAGAATATATAGACATAAAGTGGTGTTGGGTCAGTGTGGAATCAAAATTATTGGCCGCGGCAAAAAGCTTAAAATAAACTATCGTACTACTGATGAAACACAGCGGTGGGCAGTAGGTCTGCTTAAAGGTGTTAAAGTTGATGATCTTGATGGTGGCATTGATGACCAGAAAGGCTATAAATCATTATTACATGGTATTACGCCTGATGTCAGACAGTTCGATACTTGTCAGAAAGAAGTTGAATTTATTGCTGACTATCTCAAAAAAACAGAAAATAAAACCGGATCAATCAAGGAAGTGTGCCTGGTTGCAAGGACGAACAATCTTCTAAAACAGTATGAAAGTGCTATTTATGAAAAAGGTTTTGAAATATACTTTATCCGGCGCAGTGAGGCAGAAGATCGGTCATCACCAGGGCTACGTCTGGCTACAATGCATCGTGTAAAGGGACTTGA
>JAUXBD010000203.1 GCA_030619585.1 Desulfobacteraceae bacterium | reverse complement strand
AGGGTGAAAAGGTGCGGTAAGAGCGCACCAGTTTTCCGGGTGACCGGAAAAGCTTGGTAAACCCCACCTGGTGCAAGACCAAATAGGGGAGTGATTGAGGGCTGCCCGTCCGAGCTCCCGGGTAGGTCGCATGAGACGCCGGGCAATCGGCGTCCAAGATGAATGATCGTTATCCGGTTTGAGGGTAACCTTGACCGGACACAGAATTCGGCTTACGGACTGCTTCGACCGTTTTTATTATTTTAAAAGATAAGGATTAAGTTATGCAGTTGGAAAAAGAGGTTTGTGATATATCTTTTAGCGAAAAAGTAAAGGTATATTCCCACGACTACTTAAAAACTTGTATGTATATATCAAACGCTGCAACACCTCGGTATATATTTACAAAAAAACTCTACCTTAAACTGATATCCTCCTCACAACTTTTGGAAGACTTTCTTGATTTTCATGGTGCAAAAAACAACAAGGACTGGTACTTTTACAGGGAACTTACAGCAGCTATACGTCACCTTAGTCTGGGAGGATACTCTCAGAAACATATCTCAAACCGGCTTGCATTCTATAGTCTTCCTGATACTGAAGAATTTGCAAGACAAGGTTCGGAAACTCTAAATTTTCTTACAAATTCTATAATAAAAATTGCGCCTTCGATTGTACGTGAGGCTCGACGTCTTAAAATAAAAGTTCCGGAAGGAAAGTATGACCAGGAGCATTTTCCCAGTGTTGTAACCAGTGAAATGCTGGAATATAATATTGATGATGATGATAAGGATCAAAAGCAACATATCGTTAAGATTGCAAGTGATTTTTTAAGTGTTGCCCGGAGTTTTGATCAGTATGGATTTTACAAGCCATATAATTACGAAGAGATACTAAATATAGTACCGGATAAGATTAATGAAGTGGAGATAAGAAGGTTTGAGATGCTAGTTCACAACCTGCAGTCTTCATTTGACACATATGTTATCCACGGAGGCTACAGATTTGGAAACAGAAAACTCAAGCAGCTTAGAGGTTATTTTTCAGTTGTGTTTCATCTACTGCAAATCATAGGCAGGCTTTTGCATTTTTATGAGCGGCATCTGCTTGAGAGGGGATATAAGAGCATATATAAAAAAGTACAGAAACACCTTACCAGTCTTATAGATCCGGAAGATCTTCTTGACCGTACTATTAATTATGGTCTTTTTTATGTCTGCTATTTTCTCAATACCGGCACAAAGCTGGCACGAGAGATATTAAATGATAATATTAAAAGATCTTCCATTACTGTGGGTATACCGGTAAAGCTTGGTTTTCACAGCAGGCCAAGCCTCTTAGTGACAAAAATTGTTCAGTACTATGGAGGAAAAGTTGAACTGTGCATCGGAAATGACAGGTTTGATGCAAGCAGCGTGCTTGACATTCAGTGGGCAGGAGGAAAAATCCACAAGGAAAACATAAAAGAGGTTACTTTTAAAGGGGATTATCGTGCGTTGAAAGACATTGAGATTCTCGCCGGCACAAATTATGGTGAAGACACAATGGGTAAAGGGGTTTCTCTTCCAAAGGAGTTAAAGTATCTAAAATAACCATGGCTATTGCAATTATTGTTGCCGGCGGCAAGGGTGTCAGGATGAATAACACCATGCGAAAGCAGTACTTGCCCCTTGCCGAACATCAAGTTCTAGGTCACACGCTTCTTGCATTTAAAGAAAGCAAGAAGGTTAACCATATCTATCTTGTGGTACCTAAAGATGATTTTGCTTTTTGTAAAGACAATGTCTTATTTCCTTTAAAACTTGAAGATAGTATCAGCCTTGTTTCAGGTGGTCCAAAACGACAAGATTCAGTGTACAAGGGGCTTTTGGCTGTTCATTCTGTAAATGCTGATTGTGACGACAGCATCGTTGTCATCCATGATGGTGTACGACCTTTCGTAACCGGCAAGCAGATAGATGCATGTATAAACGGGGCAAACAAGTACAATGCCTGCATACTTGGGATACCTGCTGTAGACACACTAAAAGAGGTAAGTAGCTCCGGGTTTATAAGAAGCACCATTAAAAGAGAAGCCATATGGCTCGCACAAACACCGCAGGCTTTCAAGTATAGCCTCATCAAAAGGGCCCATGAACATGCAAAGGAAAATGGTTTTCAGGGTACAGACGATGCATCACTTGTTGAAAAGTTGAATGTTGATGTGAGAATTATTAAAGGAAGCAACCGGAATATCAAAATCACCACAAAAGATGACCTTTCACTTGCCAGAGCAATGATGGTTAAGTGTTAAGAGGCGGGTTGAGGAGTCCCTTTATTTTTTTAATTGCCTCTTGGGGCGTTCTTACAGAGTGAATCAGGTTCATTCTTATATATCTATTAAAAGCCTTTCTAAGATCAAAATTAAGCAGGATAACCGGTTTGTTGTTTTTTACAGCAAGGGCCACTTCAGATATTGTCCCTGCTCCTCCTGCGCATGCAACAATAATGTTGCTGGAAAGCACATTTATACAGTTTCTTGCGTTTCCCATACCGGTAACAATAGGTATCTGTATATGGCTGGAGATTTTAGAGCAATTATCATCAGGTAGAATGCCTATGGTAAGTCCATTGTGTTCTGCTGCGCCTTTTGCAGAAGCATCCATGATTCCTGCATCCCTTCCTCCGTTTAAAAGAACCCAGCCATTCTTTGCAATCAAACTTCCCAAACAATATGCTGCGTCCATATCTTCAGGCGTTGCCCGCCCTCCGCCCATTACACCTATTATTATGGATTTTTTCATTATTGACTCCAGATGTTAAACAAACCAACCTAACCCAATTTTGTTTAAGATTTTGTGAGCTTTTCATAAGCTTCATTAATTTTAATAAACTTTTTCTGGGCTAGTTCTTGGAACTCTTTACCAAGATGCGAAACCTTGTCAGGATGATACGCCTGTGCGACCTTGCGGTATGCAGAATGTATCTCCTCCATGCTTGCCCCTGGCTTTATTTTGAGTGTCTCATAAGGATCATTATCTATTTGGGTTTCTGATTCAGGCTTTGAATTTGAATTTTTCTCATCATCTTTGCAACTATCGTTGTTTTCATGATTCCGGTAATAATGTTTTTTAGTTTTAAACAGATTACTAAATCGCAATAAAAATCCAGGCAATCTTCCTTTCCTAAGATAATAGAACAAAACGCCCATGAGAAATATGTCGTCAATCCAACCCAATATGGGGATGGCATCCGGAGAGATGTCAAATGGATTAATGATGTAAAGAATAAGAAGAACAACAAATATGATTTTAAGAAGACCTGTCATATTAATACCAGATAAATACTTGGACTATAAAACTTTAATAAGGAGAAACAGATGTAAATTGCAGCACAGATTAGCAAGGATATCGGGGATTTTTGTTTCAATTACATCATATTTATTATAGATGCCATATATCCTGCGCCAAAACCGTTGTCTATGTTTACTACTGCGATATTAGAGGCGCAGGCATTTAACATTGCAAAAAGAGCTGTAAACCCCCCTAAGCTTACGCCATAACCTGTACTTGTGGGCACAGCTATTACAGGACGGCTTACCAATCCGGCAACCACACTGGGGAGCGCCCCTTCCATTCCCGCAACAACAATAAGTACAGATGCCTGATCAATCATCTTTTTATGATTAAAAAGCCTGTGAATTCCTGCAACACCCACATCAAAGACCGCCTCCACATTGTTTCCCATTGTCTTTGCAGTAAGATACGCTTCTTGCGCCACGGGTATATCTGAAGTGCCTGCAGAGATTACAAGTATTGTGCCTTTTCCCTTAATTGGCATGGGCTTTTTTGTACAAACAACTATCTTTGCTTCCTTGTGATACACTGCTTTGGGAAATTTGGAGGTGACCTGTTCAGCCTGTGTTTTATTGATTCGCGTTACCATCACAACGTTTTCTTGTGGCACCATCCTTTCCATTATACCGATGATCTGTTCGCTGGTTTTCCCCTGGCCAAAAATGACTTCAGGGAAACCCTTGCGAAGGGATCGGTGATGGTCAACGTGGGCATAGGCAATATCTTCATGATCCAAATGTATTAGTGAAGATGCCGCATCGTCAACAGAGATTTTTTTTGACGCCACTGAACCAAGAATTTTTTTTAATGAATCAATATCCATTATTCAACTATATCCTGTTCAATAATGTTTTTGGTTGTTGTGTCGTCTTGCTGAATCGTAGCCTTCTCTTCTTTTGAGGCGTTTTGTGAAATATTTTCATTGGGTACAGCCTTTTCCGGAACTCGTGACAACTTTAATACCTTTTCAAGGATTATAATCTTTTTTTGTATGGTCAGCAAAGTGTTTTCAAGTTCTGAAGTCTT
>JAUXBD010000059.1 GCA_030619585.1 Desulfobacteraceae bacterium | reverse complement strand
TTGTCTTCCTAAGACCGCTTGGCCTCCGACTTGGTAATTCGCCGGTCACATTTTATTTTCCGAGACGCGAACGGCCCCGCTAATATACCGGATTTTTCAAGGTATAATAGCAGTAACTTTTTAAGGTTAAATGATATTATTATCTACATTTTCAGTTAAATATATAAACTTACACGGATATTGAAAATCGCCAAGTGCCACAAAAATTCGGGATAACTCCCAATATTTCATGTTATCCATGTAATAATTAAGGATAACTCCGTAAAAACATTCAGGTCAAATCATTAGTTTTTGTAAAGTTATCAGGCAAATAGTACTGTGTCAACCGTATATCAGAATTGGAGAAGTGCCGCAAAAATTCGGGATAACTACACTCAAAGTTTTTTTTGCAAATCACTCAATTAGTTTAAATAATCAGCAACATAGCAGCACATCAGCAGTGTGTTTAAAAAGGAGAAATGCTGCATTAAAACACCTGCTCCCCATTTCAAGTGCTTATGTAATGTAAAACACTGTGTTCTCGGGGCCACGACAACCTTTTGTATTCCCAAAAGAACGCTCAAAAGAACCTCATTTTTTACCCTTAAACAGCCTATTTTACCCCAAAAAAGATGCTTTTGAATCTTTTGAGATACCATGCCGTAAGGCAATTTTTTCAAACATTTTTACAATTCCGGCAACCAGGGTGTAAAGAGAGTCGATATCCAGATTATCTTCACATGTCTCGTCAAAAAAGATATGCAGATCGGATTCAAGCTCTTCTTCCGGTTTCCAGTAGCAAATCAGGATGGGAATAAGGGGCAGGGGAGATAGACCAATGGAAATATCCGAGCCACTGTATTGTTCCACTTTCTTTCCGTCAAATATTTCCAGCATATCTTTAAATAGATTTGTGTATGTATCTGCTACCTGTTTAAGTGGTTTTTCACATCGTTGTTGAAAAATTCCAGCCCGCGGTCGTCCGTTTGGCAGTTCACGAAACGGTACCCAGTTGCCGGACATAGGTACTCCCTTACCTTCCAGGATATGGTTAAGTAGGGGATAAGCAAGCCATGCATTGATATGGATTGCAGATGAAAGATTCCCTTTAGAATCCACATTAAAATTTTTTCCAAAAACCCTGAAAGTCAATTTGTCTCCGAAAAATGTTGCATTTAATCGGCTGGCTGCAGCAGACAGGTCGATTTCAGAAATTCTCTTTTTCAGGTTTTCAACAGCTTGGGCCGTGTCTTCATCAATGGTATTTGGTTTTTCGATGTCACCGCCATATTCTTCAAGAATGTTGGGGGCCAGATGGGGGCATTCCCCAAGTTGTTTTTTGTCCTTAAATACAGCCACAGCAAATGCCAGGCATGTCTTTTCATTACATTCCCGGCAGTTTGATCGATTCAGCAGCTTGTATATTTCCATAGGGTTATTAATTCGTTTCATTTTCAATATTCTCTCTTTCTGTGAATATAAAAAATTATCATTAAAATGGCAACCAATCTCCCCCTTTATGCACGGCAAATTGATTTTAACATGAAAACACTGAAAAAATTAGCACTTAAATTGATTTCTAACTAAATACCGAAAATGCAAAAACGAAATGAGAAAAAAACCGAATTCGATAAAAATATTACCATGAAGATCGTGAAGATCATGAAGAAAAACTTTAATTATTTGAAATTAGATAACCTTCGTGCTCTTCTTGCCCTTCATGGTTAATAAGGCAGTTAAAAATATTGAAATGAGTCATTAATCAAAATCGTGTATGATCATCAACTCTACTCATACTCTATATATTGAAAGGTAGAACAAATTTGCCGTGCCCCTTTATGCTTTTTGCTACCCTTTAATGGTTGTGATTGATATGTGCAAAGAGTGTGAGGGCATATGGCTGGATGATAACGAATTTAAAGAGATCCGGCTTGTAAAAGATACAATTAAAAACCTTGAACAGCTTACAAAAAAGATCACATGCCCCAAATGCGGTTATGAGCAGGAGCCAACAGCTGAATGTTTTAAATGCGGCATAGTTTTCTCAAAGTATACTGAAACCCAAAAGACTGAACCGGAAAAAATTGAACAAAAGAGTAAAGATGATAGTCTTGAGTCTATACCTGGAATAAAAGGGACCATGCTTCGATTTATAGAAAACTCAATCACATTGCTTACAACGCCGTAATTGCTCAATAAATAGGAACAACCACTGGTGATAAAATTGAAAAAACCGTTTGTTGTCATTTTCCGATGAATCGGAATTTTCGACAGGTGAAAACAGAAATCCAGTCATTTCAACAGCTTCTGGACTCCGGTTTTCACCGGAGTGACGGAGTGGGGGCTTTCTCTGTTAAACAAGTTTCAGCATACTATTTTTTTTCCTTCTCTGGTTTTTCAAGTATGGCAACTGTTGCATCAATCTCCTCAACAGAAACGCCCTTTCTTAGCTCCTCCATTCTTTTCATGAATTCAGAAAACAGGATTCCCTCTGCTGCGCTTATCCATTTAAGCTGAAGTCTGTCGGGCCTTATGCCAAGCTTTTCCATCTTTTTGTGTACTTTTGCTATCCTTTTTTCCGTCCAGTGGTTGGCGTTAATGTAGTGGCAGTCGCCAATGTGGCATCCGCTCACAAGGACTACAGGCGCCCGTTTTTTAAATGCCTGCCATATAAACTTTTCATCAATCCTGCCGGAACACATGGTTCGGATAAGTCGTACGTTGGATGGATACTGTAAGCGCGATACCCCTGCGTAATCGGCCCCTGCATATGAGCACCAGTTGCAGGCAAAAACCAGGATCTTTGACTCAGGCTCCTCTTCAAGCATGGAATTTGCCTGATGAGTGATCTGATCATCTGTATAGTGGTTCATGATGATGGCGTCAAAAGCGCATTCAGCAGCGCATGTACCGCAGCCGGCGCATGCTGCCGTATTTACAACAGCCGGTATTTTCTCTTTTTTATTAACCGAAATTGCATTGTACGGGCAAACCTCTGCGCATTTTCCACAGGATTTGCACAGGTTAACATCTATTTCCGAAGTAATGGGTTCGGTCAGAATCTCACCTTTGTGCATCAACCGTATTGCCCGTGCTGCCGCAGCAGATGCCTGGGTTACGCTCTCCTTAATATCCTTAGGGCTTTCGGCGCACCCGGCGTAAAAAACTCCGCGTGTGGCTGCATCCACCGGCTGCAATTTAGGATGAGCTTCAAGAAAAAAACCATCAGGGGTTAACTGAAGGCCCAGCATCTCCTGGAGTTTCCGGGTACCTTTGGCAGGTTCCATACCAATGGCAAGTACAAGCATATCAAGATCATGAAATTCCAGTTTACCTGTTGCTGTGTTTTCAACAGCAACCCTCATGCTTTTTTCAGCCGTCTCCTCAACATTTCCAGGAAGTCCCCTTATAAACTGCACTCCAAGACGTTTACTTCGCATGTAAAGATCTTCAAAACCTTTTCCAAAGGCTCTGATGTCAATATAGAAAACCTTTATCTCCATATCAGGAAAATGCTCTTTTAAAACAAGGGTGCTTTTTATGGTATTCATGCAACATGTGTTGGAACAGTACTCCTTTCCTTTGCCAAGGGATCTTGATCCCACGCACTGTATAAAACCAACTGACTTGGGAGGTTTTCTATCTGTCGGCCGGATCAGTTTTCCCTTTGAAGGTCCGCCAGCGTTTACAAGCCGTTCAAACTCAAGGCTGGTAAGCACATTTTGAAACCTCGTGTAACCGTATTCGTCAAGCTCTGTGGGATCATAAGGTGTAAGGCCTGTCGCCACAATAATCGTACCGACCTCTTCAACTATCTCTTCATCAGACATGTGAAAGTTTATACATTTCTTGTCGCAGGCTTCCACACATTTTGCACATACCGAAGGGTTGTGTCCCAGGCATTCGTTGATATTTATAGCATATGCCGACGGCACAGCCTGGGGAAAAGGGGAAAAGATTGCACGACGTGACGAAAGACCCATATTGAACTCATCCGGACGAATAACAGGGCAGACCTTTACGCAATCTCCGCATGCTGTGCACTCTTTTTCCTCAACATATCTGGCTCTCTTTAGTATTTTTACCTTAAAGTTACCAACGTAACCCTTTACATCTGAGATTTCGCTCATGGTATGGAGTGTTATTTTTGGATGTCGACCGACATCCGTCATCTTAGGACCGAGAATTCAGATGGAGCAATCCATCGTGGGAAACGTCTTGTCCAGGGTGGCCATTATACCGCCAATGGATGGGCTTTTCTCCACAAGGGCCACTTCGTAATCGTTATCTGCAAGATCAAGGGCAGCCTGGATGCCTGCGACCCCCCCTCCGATAACCATAGTGCGCTTTATAAGTGGAAGCCTCTCGGGCGTCAGCGGCCATAGCAGCCTCACCCTGGACACGGACATCTTCACAAGGTCAAACGCTTTTTTCGTGGCAGCGTCAGGTTCGTTCATATGGACCCAGCTGCACTGTTCACGAAGGTTGGCCATCTCAAGCAGGTAGGGATTAAGACCTGCTCTTTGCAGCATTTGACGAAATGTTGGTTCGTGGAGTCTTGGTGAACACGAGGCAATTACGATACGGTCAAGAGAGTTCTCCGAGATATCATCCACGATCTCATGCTGGCCCGGCTCGGAACAGGCATAACCTATATCCTTTGATACCACCACATTTTCAAGGGCAGACGCCATCCGGGCAACTTCCCCGCAATCCACGGTCTGTGCTATATTAAGACCGCACCTGCACACATACACACCAATGCGCTCCGCTTTCTCATTGCTTAATGGGCTTGTTGTCAAATTAACCGCTTCCATCTCTATTCCTCACACTTTTATTTATTCCCAGTATATTGTTTTTGCTATAACACTGGTAAGATCCATCATTTCAATCTTAAGATCATCTCCTAAAAAAGGGTCCTCCATGCTGCACCTTAAGTGGAGCTGGCATTTAGGGCATGATGTTACCATAAGGTTACTCCCCGTGTCGTGGGCCTGCTTTAGCCTCTTTACCTGGAGCGCTTTGCTGTTTGCCCCGCATCCTGTCCAGGCGCTGTTACCACAGCATATAGATGATTTTCCGCTGTTTTGCATCTCTGTAAAGCTGCCTATTTTCAGTCTCTTTATCAATTTCCTGGGAAACTCGGAGACCTCATCAAGCCGTGTAAGACGACAGGAATCCTGAAATGTGAGCTTTTTATCAAGCTTTTTAAAACCAACCGCCCCTTTGCCGATCTCTTTTTCAAGAAACTCGTAAATATGAGTGATCTTGAAATCCACCTCAACGCCGTGTTTTGGATAATCGTGGGCAAGAGATCTATAGCATTCCGGGCATGCTGTTATTACCTCTTCAATTCCTCTACTTTTTATTGAGTCCACATTGAGCTTTGCAAGTTTTAAAAAGTTTTCCTTATCACCCGTCCATAACAGATCGTGGCCGCAACATCTCTCATCTTCAAGAAGCGCAGGCCTTATATCAAAAAAATTAAGCAGGCGCATACTGTCCGCCAAAATATTACTGGTTTTAGCCCCAAGAAACTCTCTGAAAAATATGTCAAAAAAAGGCGCACATCCGCCAAAAAAAAGTATTTTGGATTTCCGGTCTATCTGTATGTCGCAAGGAAGCCATCCCCAGCGATCTGCCTTAAACTCATTTACGGTCATGGTCCTCATAAGTGACTGGAAAAAACCGCCATGGGCTTCATGGGTATCCGTATCATGTTGTCTGTAAAAAGAACGCATATCCTGGATAAACTCGGGAAAATTCACCGCAGACGGACACCTGTCGTAACAAAGCCCGCAGGTCAAACATGACCACACATCTGTTTTTACCATGGGTGAATCAACTTCACCTGAAATCACAGCACTTGCCACAGCCCTTGGTGAAAACGATTGGCCGGTAAGGGCAAGGGGGCAGGCAGATGTGCATTTGCCACAATCCTGGCATGCAAAAATATCGTGACGTGAAACAATATCTGCAATGGTTATTTCATCCGTAACATTTAAATCCGTATCAATGGCCTGTTTTACAGGGCTACGACCCAGATTCCGGATCTTTTGGACAAAATCTTCAAGAAACTCAAGCAAAGCCCCAGGCTCATCAGGCATAAAAGTGGCAAGCTTCATGCGTTCTTTGCCAAGACCGAGCAGCCCGAGGATCTCCCTTGTGTCTTTGGTATTCTTTTTAGCAGTGTCTGTTCCGCTTCCGTATCTGCACGATCCTGCTTTACACCCCATGAGCGCAACACCGTCAGCCCCTTTTTCAAACGCCTTAAGAAGCAGAGACTTACTTATCCTTCCGGTACATGGGATTCGAATCATTTTTATCTCTTTGGGTATGTTTTCCAGATTATCCTGGAGGGTCTGATATGCGGTATGGGGCCCCCAGTTACACAAAAAAAGTATTATATTGAGATTATCCATCACTTACTGTCCTAAAACTTCTTCAAGGACCTGTTCTAAAAAGGCCATATTTCGATACGGGCTGTCTGCGGCATTTGACGGACATACCGAGATACAGTTGCCGCAACCTTTGCACAATGCTTCATCTACGGTGGCATACCACCCCCCAATATTATTTTTCTCCAATGTAACAGCCTGATAAGAGCAGGCTTTAAGGCACCTTCCGCAACCACGGCACAAGTTCTTGTCAACAACCACGGTAAAGCCCTTGCTCTGGCGGGGGCCCCTGGGCATAAGAGCGGTTGCCTGGATCGCAGCTGCAGCGCCTTTTTTTCTGTTTGACAAATTGATACCCGGCGGGTCAGCCAGGTAAAGTCCGGGTATGGGGGTAGCCCCCGGGTAAAAGAAAGGTATTCCTGTCACGCCCTCTTTTTGCCTTGCAGAGGTCACGATACAGCTAGGAAGCCCTTCCTGATGAATGTATGGAGTTATCTTCCTTGATTTTTCCCCTAAAATAACCGTTCCCACCTGAAGGCTCTGCTCAAAACCGTCCAATTCCACAAAAACATGGAAATCGCCCAAAGTCCCGCTTATAGCTTTTACGGAAGACCCTTTAAAAGCATGGATATTGGGGTGTGGCGTCGTTTCAGCAAGGGGTTTTTCCAGTGTTCCGAATAAAAAGACCTCTTGACCTGCTTCAGCCAGGGTAAGCGCGCTACTCATGGTTGCTTCAGATTCCCCTACAACTGCAGTGGCAAAGTTATAGGTTCTGGCAGGAGTGGGAAAGAGCATTAATTTACTTGCCCTTCTTATGGATCGATCGATCAATCCGGAAAATCGTGAAAGGGCGATGTCAGGTTTTTTTTCAACAAAGCTAAGCGCTTCACCTCTTAAATTGCATGTTTCCACCATTGAAGGGCTGATACCTGTTCCTGTAAACAGGGCACTTTTTAAGCGGCTTCTCTGTTCAGTACATGCGCTGCATATAAAGTTTAAAGGACAGCAAACGCATGAGGCAAGAACCACCCGGGTAATTCCTTTTTCACGGACAGCCTTGGCGATACCTGACGATCCCTCAGGCATACATGCTGCATCAAGGACTTCAGTAAATAC
>JAUXBD010000187.1 GCA_030619585.1 Desulfobacteraceae bacterium | reverse complement strand
TTTTCATATCCCGATCTGTAATGACACCGACGAGCTTGCCTTTTTGCTCATCTAATTTTTAACTAATATAATTATATCTCCTTTACACGGACAAGTCCATGTGTTTTTATAAAATGCGTTTTTGCCTTCTTTCCTGTTTCAGATCAGGAAACTTTATAAGGATTTACAAGAAGAACCGGCACCGGAGAGGCCTTTGCCACCTGCGCAAGTTTGCAACAACCCGTGTTTTTATTTAAAATTAGTTTATGAGATGGTCGGTAAAATGTCAACGGCTTTATCATCTCTATGGAGCAGAACAGCTTCAGGATCTAAGGAAGACGCCATCATTCTTGAAACGGCAAACATTTATTCGTTCCGGCAAAATTTTGCCGGAATTGAGTTTCTGAAATTATTTTCATACAGAGGATACAAATTCCAAAACTCTTATATATCAATAGGTTGTATTGGATTGATATGGTTTTGTGCTATTTGGTATGAACTTTGCTCTGTATTTAGAAAAAGATTGGAACCTACAATTTTATATTAAGTTTAATAACTTGATTTTAAATAATTCAGGGAAATTGTTTAGATTCATTCTGATTCATTCTAAAGATTAAACAGGTTATAAGGAGGTGTGCATGCCAGACACAAAAAAGGTTAAAGAACTCATGGTTAAATTAACCGACTATCCCCACATTCCGTATTGGATGAGTGTGAGGGATGCCATAGCCATGATGCACAGTGTTTATGACGAAAAATTAGGTCTTGGTGAGAACCGGATGATCCTGGTGTTTGATGAAAATTATCAGCTTCTGGGTGTCTTAAGGCTCAAAAACCTGCTTGAGGGCATAGAGCCGAAATTTCTCAGAAAAGATAAAAAATCGCCGTACCAGGGCCTGGCGCATGCAGATTATGCAAGCCTTTCAGCCCTTGTGGAGGAAACATTTTCTGAAAAAGGCTGCAAAGAAGAGGCAAAAAAGCCTGTGAGCGAGATCATGATGCCGATCAAGGTGAAAGTTGATGTAAATGATTCTGTTCCAAAGGCGGCTTTTATAATGCTTCAGGCAAACATCAATCTTATTCCCGTGATGGATGGTGAGCAGGTGGCAGGAGTATTGAGAATGAGCGATGTCTTCAATGAACTTACTAAAATTGTAATGGGATAGGGGAGGTTGAACTATGGCTGAAAAAGAAAAACCAACTGCAAAAGGTGAAGGCCTCCCGGAGATGCCGGATGAAATTATCCTTTCTCCTGAAAAGCCTCCATTAGATTGGAAGAGACTGCTTTTTATGGGAATAGGGATTGTCCTGTTTTTAGTTATCTATTATTCCCCGCCTTGGGCGGATGCTATTGATCCTATGGGAAAACATTTTGTCTTGTCAAAAGCGGGTAAGGGAGCGCTGGCTGTTTTTGCGCTGGCAGGCACCTGGTGGGTATTTGAAGTCGTGCCGATCGGTGTAACCAGTCTTATGATAGGGGTGTTGCAGGCCCTCTTTCAGATCAGATCCGCCAAAGTAGCTTTTAAAGATTTCATGGACCCATCGGTTATGTTTATTTTTGGCTCAATAGTTATCGGTATGGTCTTTACCAAGACCGGGCTGACCAAGCGCCTGGCGTATAAAATGCTAAGTATCGTGGGAGAAAAGACCAGTATGATCTATCTTGGCTGTTTTTTGGTAACAGCGGGTCTAACCCACGTCATGGCCCACACCGCAGTAGCTGCTACCATATTCCCCCTGCTTATGGCCATCTATGCCTTATACGGAGAGGGTGACAAACAGACCAAGTTCGGCAAGGGGCTTTTTATAGGCATGGCCTATGTGGCTGGTGCAGGCAGTATCGTGACCCTTTTGGGCGCGGCACGCGGGGCCGTGGCCATTGGATTTTTTAATGATATCATGAATCAGGATATAACCTTTTTCCAACTCACATATTACATGTTTATTCCAGGCTGGCTGATGGTCTTTGCCCTGTGGGGATTTTTCATGATTTTTTTGAAACCGGAGAAAAAAACCATTCCCGGACTCCGCAAAAAGGCGCAAAAACTCTATACCCAACTGGGGAAAATTACCAAGGATGAGATTATTGCTATCCTTGTTGTTGTTGCGGTAATCATTTTCCTGGCTCTGCGGTCATTTATACCGGAATTGAAAATATTTCATAAAACAGCGATTGTTTTGCTTTCGACCGTAACATTCTTCCTTATAAAAATTCTTGATCAAAACGACCTGGAGGAGATCCCCTGGAATATTATACTGCTTTTTGCCGGAGCCCTGAGCATCGGTTTTTGCCTTTGGGAAACGGGCGCAGCCAAATGGATGGCAGTAAACTGGCTGGTGATGTTTCAGAAGTCCCCGGGTTTTGTATTTGTCATGAGCATCGCTTTTTTTGTGATGATAATGACTAACTTTATCATGAACGTGGCTGCCATTGCCATCTCGCTTCCAGTGGCTCTGGTTATTGCTCCTTATCTGGGTGTGGCCGGAGAGGTAGTGCTTTTTGCATCACTGGTAACAGCGGGTATGCCCTTCCTGCTTCTGGTTGGTGCGGCTCCGAACGCCATTGCCTATGATTCAAAGCAGTTTACCACAGGCGAGTTCTTTATGTACGGTATTCCAGCCAGTATCCTTCTGATGGCCGTGGTGGCTCTGTGCGTGGGGGTGATCTGGCCGATTCTGGGAATGCCGATTAGTTTGCCTACACCATGAGCAAGTATAATAACCGGATTTCATGATTAATTTGTCTAAGGGGGAGGTTCTCTCCCCCTTAGACTTTTTTAAAAGGCTTTAGACTTCGTTCGACTTTTATATTATATTTTTGAATTTTGTGCCTTAAAGTTCTGGGGCTTATATTCAGTGTTTTTGCTGCTTTTTCCTTGTTGCCCGCCAGACGGTATAATACATCCAAAATGGCCTTTTTTTCAGCATTCTTTCTGATTTCCTCCAGATCCTTAATACAATGGGGCTCTTTAAAATGCCATGCAAAGTCAGAGGGGAGTTGAGCTAACCCTATAACATCATCATCGTTTAGAATAAATATCCTTTCCAGAAGATTTTTCAATTCTCTTATATTACCGGGCCAGTCATAACGCAGGAACAGTTCAATAACTGCCGGTTTAATTGTTGGCTTTGGTTTTTTAAAATTAACTGCACATTGATTCAGGAAGTGGTCTACCATTTTGGGAATAACGCTTTTTCTGTCCCTTAAAGGTGGTATATATATGGGAACCGCATGGAGCCGATAAAACAAGTCTTCTCGAAATAATTTCTTTTTGACTTCATCTTTCAGGTCTTTATTGGTTGCTGAGATAATGCGGATATCTACTTCGATTAAATCATTACCTCCAATTCGTTGAAAACAAAAATCTTCTAAAAAACGCAAAAAATCAACCTGATTTTTAAGCGGAAGTTCAGAAACTTCATCAAGAAAAAGGGTGCCTTTATCAGCCATTTCAAAGCAGCCTTTTTCCTGGCGTATAGCGCCGGTAAAGGCTCCTTTTTCATGACCAAACAGTTTGTCTTCAAACATAAGACCTGAGAGGACGCCGGAGTTAACCGGTACAAAGGGATTTTCAGATCTGGGGCTTTGTAAATGAATGATTTTGGCAAGAAGCTCCTTGCCCGTGCCACTTTCACCTGTAATGAGTACGTTTACATCGTATTTAGCTACTTGATTTACGGTTTTCATGATGGAATGCATTACACCAGAGCCAAGAATGAACTCCTGCATGATTGATTTCTGGAGGTGTTTTATATAGGAAGATTGCAGTTTCATAAGCTTCTGCCGCTTTTTATCTTCTAATTACAGGGCCATATCTTTTAACCTGAATCACTACGGGTGTCAAACAGATTTAGATTTGAAACGGCAAACTTTTTCCTTTTTGGCAGAAACTTGCCAAAATATATTCATAAAAATGCTGTTTACAAGCCTCTCGCATAAAATCAAAAAGCAAAGATATCACATAGTTATATTAAGATGGGCCGGTTTTTAGCTCTTGGTATAAACCTTGCTCTAAGATATTCTATGGCTTATTCTATGTCTTCGTCTTCAAAAAAAACAGTTAAAAACTTCATGCGTTCCCTGGATCAATATTGTTATATTGATGAGGACGACAATATACAGAAAGCCCTTGCTCTCATGAATAATATAAGGAAAGAGGGCAAACCACTATGCCTTGTTGTATCTGGGACTGGTCCCTTTGAAAAGAAAACAATAAAAGGCATTGTGACTCCTTCGGAACTTGTTTTTGGATTATTATCCCGCTTTTTAAAAGGGGTGCAAAGAAGTGGACCAATCTTTTGGGAAGGACAGTTTGAAACAGAATGCCTTAAAGGAACGAATAAGCTTGTAAAGGAAATAATGCTTCCGATTAAGGCTTATGTAAGAAAAAATGAACTGCTTATGGAAGCTGTTTTTTTGCTGGATAAATATAAGATGGATTTTCTGCCGGTAGTGAGCAAAGATGAAGTGGCAGGCATAATTCATCTTGATGATATTTTGAAGGAAATTTATAGTATTATACAGAAAGGGAAATAGATAAAATCTAAAAATATCTTGATGATAGTGTCAATATAACATAT
>JAUXBD010000149.1 GCA_030619585.1 Desulfobacteraceae bacterium | reverse complement strand
GCTTTGGCCGCAACTACCTCGACCCTCACTATGCCGCAGCCTGTGCCCGTGAATGCTACAAGTACTATTACTATACCCGCTACCCCAATGACGAGGACAGCGATATGCGGCCGCGGCGGATCAGCCCCTTTCACCATCGGCTGCAGGATCTGGGGGCCGTCTTCGGCAAAAAGAATGGCTGGGAGCGAGTCAATTACATGATGCCCGGTGAACCCTGAAAGCCTCCTCCCTGGCCGGCTGTTCCCTGGCCGGCTGTTCCCTGGCTGCCTCCACCATATCCTCCGGAATCCTTTGATCCAAGCATCTGCATTTTATCAGCGACAATTTCGGTTGTATATCTTGTTATTCCGTCCTTTTCCCATGATCTTGTTTGAATACGGCCTTCAATATAAACTTCTTTACCCCTTGTAAGGTATTCACCGCAGATTTCTCCTAATCTTCGAAAAGCGACAATACGATGCCATTCTGTTTTTTCTCTGTTTTCACCGGTGGCTTTATCTTTCCATTTTTCAGATGTTGCTATACTAAAATTTGCAACCGCTGTTCCATCCTGAAAGTATCGAATTTCCGGGTCTTTTCCAAGTCGACCAATTAACATTGCTTTGTTAAGACTGCCCATGTTTTCCCCCTCTTTTTTTTACATTGATAATCAACTATAAACATCAGCCAAACTTTTTATCAACCTTCCCGACAGAGGCTCTGTTGCACTGATAGCGCCATGGGGGCATACCTCAATACAGCAGTAACACCTGACACACTTGTCATAGTCAAAAAACAGGTTATCCCTGCCGCCTGAAATAGCCTTTACGGGACATATTTCCAGGCATGAACCGCAAAATTGGCAGGCCTTTTTGTCACAAACAGGCCTTTGTAGCATATGCTTTCTAATAAACCTGTGAAACTGCCTGGGACCGTACACCCCATTGCCTGTTTCAGGAAAATCAAAATCGGTAGTTATATTAATATCACCGCTCACATGCAGGAACTTGTCAACTTCGCCGGATCTTATGGCCTCTTTATTGGTGGACAGTTCCTCTGGATCAATTCCCAGCATGTTGCATATAACCACATCTATTGCAGCAGCATTATCCCCTGCAACAAGCAGCCCCAGAGACCTTGGCACACCTCTTTTGCCGGGCCCCTGCCCCTCCATGGCCAGAACGCCGTCAACCATGGTAAGTGCCGGCCTTACTTCCTGATAAATCCTCACAAGAAGTTTTGCAAACAGAGCCCTGTCCATTCCCACTTTTAGATACCACTCTGATTTTTTTAGCCCCACAACACATCCGAACAGGTTTTTTATGCCAAGGGTCATTAACATTCGGGCGTGGGTTTTAAGTTTGGGCAGATTTATTACAACATCCGACTCAATCGCCTCTTGTGCAATATCAATCATTCCAAAGGGCTCGCCGATATCAACCGGCACGGTCTTTTTAAACTCCCTGCATTCAACATCAAGACCGGAAAGAGCCTCCTTATACCCTCCCATCTCAAATATCTTATTAAAATCCCCGTGGACGGGGCTGTCTGCGATAATAGGACACGCCCCTTTATCCAGAACATATTCAGCAACCATCCTTACCACATGGGGATGGGTTAGAACCGCATGTCTAGGTTCTGCCGGCAGCAAAAGGTCCGGTTTCACCAGAACCCGGTCCTGGGCTTTAATGATATCAGGCTTCACTGAATCGATCATGTTAAATACAATGGGCCGCAGAGCATCATAATTATATGAAGCCTTTTGCACAAAAACTTTAGCTATATCTTTGTTGATCAGCAAAACAGTGAAGCCTTATAAAAAGAATAATTTAATTTAAAAACTGTAAAATGCATTATTGTCAAGATATATCTTGTTCCCTTATTACCGTTTATGTAGATTATCAAGAACTTTTAATAATTGGCCTTCTATTCTATGGTTTCAAGCAAAAAAAAAGATGATAAAAAATCCCCCAAAAGATCCCCATGGTTAAAACGTGTAAAACGCCATGTTTCCGGTCCCATGCAATCTTTTTTTGCTGCAACGCCACCGGGTCTGGAAAAGCTTTGCTGTGACGAATTGTGCGCCCTTCCCCTTTCTGAAAACAATGCCAAGATTGTTAAGGGAGGCGTTGAATTCAAAGGCCGCATACACGACTGTTACCTTGCCAATCTTAATCTGAGAACAGCCAATAGAATACTGATGCGTATAGCTGATTTTCCGGCATCCAATTTCGTAAAGCTTGAAAAAAGAGCCTCTGCTATCCCCTGGGAGCTATTTATGCACCAGGGGATACAGCCTGAAGTAAAAGTAACCTCCAGGCATTCAAGGCTTTTTCACAAAGGCGCTGTTTCCGACCGGATCGAAAAAAGCATATCAAACCGTCTGGATCAATTCGGTTTTGCTTTTAAGCAAAAAGATCAAAAAGATTTTCATACCTTTCCCCAGCAGATCTTTGTAAGGGCCGTTGATGATATTTTCACTTTATCCATGGACAGCAGCGGCGAACTTCTCCACAAAAGGGGAATAAAGAAACATAGCGCACATGCACCGATCCGTGAAACACTCGCTGCCGCAATACTTAAACTGGCAGGCTACAACCCGAAAGAGCCCCTTTTAGACCCCATGTGCGGTTCCGGAACCTTTTCCCTTGAAGGAGCCATGATGACAATAAACATGCCTGCAGGGTGGTTCAGAAATTTTGCCTTCATGGGGTGGCCCTGCTTCAGGCCCCTGCGGTGGGCCCATATGAAACGTGAAGCTGAAAAGCTGTTTACCCCTGTTACCGGCCCTCTTATATTTGCTTCCGACAAAGACCAGAAAGTCTGCAAAGCCTTTAAAAAAAAGATAAATGAATATAATCTTACGAACACAATAGATGTTTCTTGTGGAAATTTCCTTGATCTTTCCACCCCTTTTACAAATGATCAAACCGGACTTGTGGTTATCAACCCGCCCTATGGCCTGCGTATGGGCAACAGGCCTGAGAGTTCAAACCTGTTTCACGCTATAATTAATAAACTAAAAAAAGAGTATCCTGGTTGGAAGATCGCTATTATTGTCCCTGATGATAACCTTTTAAAAAAGATACCTTTTAAACTAACCCGGCACCGCCTTTCCCATGGGGGTCTCAATCTCACACTGGTTTGCGGGAAAATTTTGTGAGAAGTCTATAAACATATATATTGTGTGTCAAGCATAAAACAATACTATATATAGTATATCTTTTAAAACGAAATGCCCTCTTTATGATTTTATTTAAAGGTCTTATGCAATTTTCTTTTGCAAGCAAATTTTTTGTCTGCTATAGAGGGGCTCTGAATTGGTTTTATTGGTTGAATTAGTTAGATTGGTTGTATTTGTTAAGACTGAAAGTGAAACATATAACAGGAGACAAACATGGCTTTAAGCAAGGAGCTTCTTGATATTATCGCCTGTCCCAAGTGTAAGGGCGACATATATTTAAACGATGCTGAGGATGGGCTTATATGCGATAACTGCAAACTTTTATACGAAATAAGAGATGATATACCGATTATGCTCATTGATGAGGCAAAACCGGTTTAAAATTGACAACAGGCAATCTAAACCATCTGCCATAGCCACCCCTATTATTTAAAAAAGGCCAATCGAATCGATGCAACGGTGAATCTATGCAACGGCTAAAAATTCGTAAAGCATGAGTCTGCCGAGAGAACCCAATCCTGCAAAACTGGTTGTCGGTCTTTTCATGAAAAACAAAGAGCTTGTTGATAATCTGGCAAAAGAGCTTGTGGATAAGATAGGCCCCATGGACATGGTAAGTCCATGGTTTTCTTTTGATTATACCGACTATTATGAGCCTGAAATGGGAACTTTCCTTTTCAGGCGCATGTTTGCCTTTAAAGCCCTTATTGAACAGAACGCTCTTGCCGATATCAAAATTTTAACCAACGAGCTGGAGTTAGAATATTCAAAAGAGGGCAAACGCATGGTAAATATAGATCCCGGGTATCTTACCCTTGAGCGTTTTGTGCTTGCCACCGGCAAGAACTTCACCCACAGGATATATTTAGAAAAGGGTATATTTGCTGATCTGACCTTGATCTATCAAAAAGGCGGTTTTCAGAAATTACCATGGACATACCCGGATTATATACAAAATAACATGCTTAACTTCCTTTGCTCGGTTCGCAAAAAGTATGCAAGGGACCTTAAGTTTGAAGTGCCTAAAAGTTGAGGAACGCACTTTCAGCGCAGGCAATTTTAAAAAAGAAAGAGTTTGTGTTACCCGCATTGGGCGGGTTATAAATGACAGAGCGAAGCAATGCCTTAACTTTAGGCACTTCACACTTCACACTTTTTCTTTTGATTAGGGGACATATGATAAAAAGCATGACCGCATATGCAGAAGAACAGGATACCCGTGACGATATCTCAATTGCATTGGAGATCCGTTCATATAACAGCAGACATCTTGATATCGCCCTGAGACTTCCCCACAGATACAACTGTCTTGAAGAGAAGATAAAGGGTGTGATATCCAAAAGTATCTCAAGAGGCCGGATAGATATAAAGCTTAGTATCTTAAACAACTCTGATGATTCATATGCATTTGAAGTGAACCAACCCAAAGCCCGGGCATATTACAATGCTGTTTTGCAGCTAAGAGAAGGGCTAAATATAGATGCTGAAATACCCCTTGATCTTTTAACAGGCGCTGAAGGTGTTATAAAGCCTGCCGAGACCAAAGATGATACGGAAAAACTGTGGCCGCACTTAAGAGATTGCATGGTTAAAGCCATGGAGAGCCTTGATTTGATGCGAAAACAGGAAGGTGATTTCATCACAAAAGATTTTGCCGAGCGCATTGATTATATTGAAAAAACACTGGACCGGATAGAAGAAGGATCCAGCGGGCTTTTGTCTCAATACCAGGAAAAACTAAAAGATCGGATCTCTGCCCTGACCAGTGGCTTGGTTGAGATAGATCCGGGACGTATCGCACAGGAAGCAGCTATCCTTGCCGACAAGAGCGATATTGCTGAAGAGATCGTAAGATCAAGAAGCCATATTAAACAGTTTCGCACCATTATGGATTCAAAGGAGCCCGGAGGCAGAAAACTTAATTTTCTGCTTCAGGAGTTTAACAGGGAGTTTAATACCATGGGATCAAAAACCGGAAACGCAGATGTGTCCCATATGGTTGTAGACCTTAAGTCTGAACTTGAAAAGATACGTGAACAGGTTCAAAACGTGGAATAATTGCAGG
>JAUXBD010000183.1 GCA_030619585.1 Desulfobacteraceae bacterium | reverse complement strand
TATTTTATGTCATATATGTGATCACAGGTTTACAAACCATTATTGGTTGATGTTTTCAAATCAAAATGGCATAATTAATTCAATTATTACACCCATATCATTAGCCATTTAGTTGGCTGAGTATCGCACTGGGAAATTATATGCTAAAAAAATCATTGCAAGCAGCAGAAAAGAAAAAATATTTCCGAAAAGCAATTGTTTTTGTATGCTTTTTTATGTCAGGTACAATGTTTTTTCTTTTTGCGAGCTCAGGGCTGGCCAAAGAGGATAAAACTTTACGGATTGCATCTGTGGCGAACACAATTTCAGGTGTGGCTAAAAAGGACTACAAATCTACTGTTGTGTTTTTGATCGGTAGAGCAGTAAAAGAGAAGCTCCCTGGATACAGATTGGAAAACAGTGTTTTGGCAGATACTGATTCAGTGGTTCAAAATTTCAATATAGGTAAAATCGATGTGCTTACCATATCTAGCATAGATTATTTAAAAATCAGAAGCCTGGTTGACATAGAGCCTGCTTTTGTCTCCATTCGGAATGGAAAACCGGTAAACAATTATGTACTTCTTGTAAATAAAGACAAAAACATTAAAACATTAGAACAGTTGCAAAACAAAAAAATAACAATAGAGAAAGGTATGAACGGTGATGTTGCTATTTTATGGTTAGAAACTATGCTCCTTGAGCATTCGCTTCCTAAGAGCTCTGTTTTCATACAGAAATTCAAATGGGCGGATAAGGCGTCAAAGGCAGTGCTTCCTGTCTTTTTCGGGCAGGCAGATGCCAGCATTGTACAGCACTACAAATTTGAAACCATGAGTGCAATTAACCCTCAGGTAGGCAAAAGACTTCAGGCGATTTATGAGTCTCCACCTCTTCTTGATTACTTAACATGTTTCAGAAAAGGGCTTGATGAAAATATTAAGGAAGCCGTACTGAACTACTCTAAAATGCTTGAATCTAAACCTGAGGGCAAACAGCTCCTTATTGTGTCCCGTGTTGAAGGGATAACAAAATACAAGAATGAATACATAACCACCAT
Source organism: Desulfobacteraceae bacterium (assembly GCA_030619585.1). Classification (GTDB taxonomy): domain Bacteria; phylum Desulfobacterota; class Desulfobacteria; order Desulfobacterales; family SURF-7; genus JAUXBD01. The sequence continues at coordinate 3,589 of JAUXBD010000183.1, read as the reverse complement.
TGTAAAGCTTTATGAAAAATTTAAAATTTTGAATGCAAAGGCTGTAGATACAAAGTGATAGGACTGACATTATATAGAAGCCATTTTTACCTGTTTTCTTCTGCCAGCAGGGTGGTGATCCTGTTTCCATTTGAAGATATGGTCTAAAGCCACCTGTTTTAGATGGTAAATGTAAGTTATTAGGTGACAAAAAGAAGAAAACTCCCTGAAAGATCTACCTCAGTTCCTCCCACAAAAGGTTATGATGTTAATTAATCAATTAAAAAGCATACCTTTGGTAAACAGCATAAACCCATTTGGCGAATGTTTAAGTCCCGGCAACAACAGTCATCTGCTCTCAACAATCAGCGTTACCGGGCCGTCGTTTATCAATGACACATCCATCATTGCACGAAATTTTCCGGTTTCAACAGGCACGCCTTTATTTCGAACGAAATTCACGAAAATTTCATAAAGTTCATTTGCTTTTTCAGGCCCTGCAGCTTTTACAAATGAAGGGCGTCTTCCTTTTCTACAGTCTCCCAAAAGGGTAAACTGGGAGACAACAAGCATCTGGCCGCTGGTTTCAAGCAAAGACCTGTTCATCTTGCCTTCATCGTCTTCAAATATCCTCATGTTGATTATCTTGTCTGCAAGATATGATGCCTCATCTTCTGAGTCATTCCCGGCAACACCGAGAAGCACCAGCAATCCTCTTTTGATCGACCCTACCACCTTGCCATCTACCGATACCGAGCTCTTTTTTACCCTTTGTATAACCGCACGCATAATTTCAGGACTCCTGGTTTGTGCATTAAAAAACTATTTCCCAAAAAGTTCTGCAAAGGGGTTGTTAAAGGGTGTGTTTTTCTGCGCCGGTTTTTCAGCCTGCTTTTTTACGAACTTTTTTACAGGCTTATTACGGTTTTGCACAGGTTTTTTCTCTGAATCTCTTGCCGGATCTTTTTTCCTTGCTCCGGTTTTCATGGAAAGGGATATCCTTTTTCTTTCAGTATCCACTTCCAGAACTGTAACCTTTACCTTCTGGTTAACTTTGACCACCTTTGAAGGGTCCTTAACAAAACTGTCGGCAAGCTGACTGATATGCACCAGGCCGTCCTGATGAACACCGATATCCACAAAAGCTCCAAAGGCAGTAATGTTTGTCACGATTCCCGGCACTTTCATACCCGGTAAAAGGTCTGACATTTTTTCTATGTTGCTATCAAAGGCAAACTCCTCAAACTCCTTTCTTGGATCACGTCCGGGTTTTGCCAACTCTGCCACGATATCATTCAACGTAGGCAGGCCCACACTGTCAGTAACATATCCTGACAGATCTATTTTATCCCTGAGTGACTGGTCATTCATCAGGTCTGAAACACTGCAGTCCAGATCTTTTGCCATGCTGTCCACTAAATGGTAGGATTCAGGATGTACCGCACTTGAGTCAAGTGGATTGACACCATTTACTATTCTTAAGAAGCCGGCTGACTGTTCAAAAGCCTTTGGGCCAAGCCTTGGTATGGGCTTCAGCTCTTTCCTGGCATTAAAAGAACCGTTTTCATCTCTGTAAGCTACAATGTTTTTAGCAAGCATGGGACCCAACCCTGAAACATAAGTAAGAAGCTGAACGCTTGCCCGGTTCACATCCACCCCTACCCCGTTAACACAGCTTATTACAACATCGTCAAGGGAATCCTTTAAAGCACTTTGATCAACATCATGCTGGTACTGCCCTACCCCAATAGATTTCGGATCAATCTTTACAAGCTCGGACAATGGATCCATAAGCCTTCTTCCAATAGACACAGCACCTCTCACAGTTAAATCATGATCGGGAAACTCGTCCCTTGCCACCTCGGATGCAGAGTAGATTGACGCGCCACTTTCATTCACAAGCACAACCTGTATATGGGAAGGCAAAGACAGATTTTTAATAAAAGTTTCTGTCTCACGCCCTGCTGTGCCGTTTCCCACGGCAATGGCCTCAATTTCATATTTACCGCACATATCCTTAACTTTGTCGGCAGCCTCAGACGCTCTTTTTTCAGAAGTATGTGGATATATTGTATCATTATGGAGAAGCTTTCCCTGCCGATCTAAGCATACCACCTTGCATCCTGTCCTGAATCCGGGATCAACCCCCATAACCTTTTTTGCACCCAAAGGAGAGGCCAAAAGAAGCTGACGAAGATTTTGGGCAAACACATTTATAGCTTCAAGATCAGCCCTCTCTTTAGACGACAGCCTCACTTCAGTCTCCATGGATCTGGAAAGAAGCCTTTTGTAGCAATCCTGTATTGCTATCTTAACCTGGTTTGAATCTTCCTTGTCCCCTTTTAAAAAAAGCCCTTCAAGGATTGCTATTGCATGGTTCTCATCAGGCGACACAACCAGGTTCAAGATATCCTTCTTTTCACCCCTTCGCATTGCCAGGATTCTGTGGGACGGAGCTTTTGCAACCTTCTCTTCCCAGTCAAAATAATCCCTGTATTTTGCACCCTCCGTCTCTTTGTCCTTGACAACTCTGCTGGTAATCATCCCGCTTGTATTATAAAGATCTCTTAATTTTGTCCTTGCCTGCTCATCTTCGTTAATAAGCTCGGCGATTATATCCCTTGCGCCTGACAGAGCATCATCGATTGATTCGACTTTTTTCTCAGGATCAATAAATGCCTCAGCCTCCCTGGATAGATCTATTCCCTTTTGTTCAAAGATAAGCATGGCAAGAGGCTCGAGCCCTTTTTCCCTTGCAATGGTAGCTTTTGTGCGGCGCTTTGGTTTATAGGGAAGATAGATATCTTCCAGGATGGGCAAAGTCTCGGCATTTAAGACTTTGGCTTTTAATTCATCATTAAGATGACCGTGTTTCTCAAGTGATTTTAGTACAGCTTCCTTTCTTTCATCCAGCTCTATCAGCCTGTGGAGCCTGTCCCTTACAGATGTTATGACAACTTCATCAAGACTTCCGGTTACCTCTTTTCTGTAACGGGCTATAAACGGTACTGTTGATCCCTGATCAAGAAGTTCGCAAACAGCTTGAACCTGTGATTCTCCCAGGCCGTGTTCTTCAGTTATGATTGATATGTGGTTTTTATTCATTAATTCCTTTAGTTGGGTCAATTTAATTAGTTAAATTGGTTTAATTGGTTAAAGAAGAAGATATATACAATAAAAGCCAGTCAGAAAAAAGCTAAAAATAGGCTATTTTAAAAAAGGGAGGTTGTTTTGGAAAAAAACTTTAGTACCTTATGTTTCATATAGAGAACTCATTTATACCGGCCTATTCACTTTTTTGTAATGTGACATGGATCTATTGCAAAGTTCGCAGGGTGATTTAGGTTCCTCGTCGATTGTAGAACCACATATTTCACAAACATGAAAATCGAAATTCATTCCTTCTATACGGCCTGCTACTTTCCCGAAAAAAAATCTAGAGTATTTTTGTATTTGTTTCATTTTTTTTTCGTGTTGGCGATGCGACTTCCATGAATACATACAATTGATGATTGCTTCTTCACACGATTCTGATTTTAGCTTTGTTAATAGTTCAGGATAAAATTTTTCTATTTTTTCTAACTCCTTCTCTGCTGCCTTTTGTAGATTT
>JAUXBD010000343.1 GCA_030619585.1 Desulfobacteraceae bacterium | reverse complement strand
GAAGTTATCCCGAACATTTATACCTCCTAACCATAACAATAATTATTATAAAACCATTTAAGTCAATGTTATTTGTCAAGATATTTCTATTTTACGCTTTATGCACCATTTTCTGTCTCTGCTGTAAAAGAAAACATACAAACCCATGACAAAATAGATGATATCCCTGACAAGAAGATGTTTAGCGGAAGATGGTTGATCTGACTCGTTAAAGGAGAAACACCCGCAGTCGAACTCTTGCCCCCTCACAATATTAATACTAAGGGCGATGATAAAAGTAAAAAGAAGAATGTTTATGAGAACAGTTCCTGAACGGGGATAGATTCCAAGGACAAGGGAAAGGCCGGAGAAAAGCTCAACATAGGGCAAAATAATGGCTATCAGGCTAATTGAATTTGCCGGAAACAGATAGTAGCCGTAAATTATCTTTGCAAAATATGCCGGTTCAACAATTTTGTGTAAGCTGGAATAAACAAACATTACGCCAAGAAACCAGCGCACAGCAAGCTCCATCCAGGCACTGTGATATATTTTTTCAAAACTATCTTTCAACAGGATACCCATTTCCCTTCCAGGCTGGATAGCCGTCTATAAAAACCCTGACATCCGAATATCCCTCGTCAATAAGAAGCTGTGCAAGTTCATGACTGTCTTCGCACTCCCTTCCCGAGCAGTATGTAACCATTTTCGAAGATGCGGGAACTTTTGTTGTAAAATTTTCAATAAGATCGTAAAATTCATAAAAAGGTAAAGACACGGCGCCTTTTATGCGGCCGTCCTGATAACTCTCTTGGGTGCGGGCGTCCACAAATATCGTATCACCTGCATCATATATCTGCTTTGCTAAAACCGGGCTTTCTATTTCCAGCCTTTTTTCCACAGAGCCATTGATAGGATTAGCGGTAATAACACCCTGTGATGTGTCCCACTGGCCGAAAAGAGCTATCCCCTTTGGTGATAAATAATTGACCACAAATGCACAAACAACAGCTATGCCAAATAAAATTGCCACCTCTTTTGTTATCTCTTTTACCGGCATAATTTTTGGGCCTACTATTTGTCTTTTCCAAGTTCGTATATAATCTCGTCTTCTCCTACCATTCCAAGCTCTTCTCTTGCCACATTTTCTATAAACTTGGGATCGTTCTTTAGCCTTACAATCTGTTTATACAATATGCTATTTTCCTGATCGATTTTTTCATTTTTTTCCACCAGGACATCCCTATCCTTTTTTATCTTGGTAAGATCGTGCAGCCCTCTTTCTCCTAATATAATAACCCAAAAGAACAAAAACAGTGCGACACCTGTAAATGAGATAAATATTTTATGTTTCTTGTTCACTTTTTGTTCCTGACCTTCCTGTCATGGACATCAGATATTCAAGTTCCTGACTTTTTGTTATATAGGATAACAGCCAGTAGATCAAGATGCTGGCTGCAATACTTCCCATAATTCCAAAAAAGAGTGTTAAAAAAGAGCTGCTTTCACAGGAAATTACATTCAAAGAGATCTTCCAAACACATATGCCCATAATAGAGGAACACACAACTGTTTTGCAAATAGATTTAATTACACTCCAGATACCAAGAGGCCCCATTTTTTTTCTTAAGGCCCAAAGGAGCAGGAAAAAGTGGCAAACAGATGAGATCGACATGGCCAGGGCAAGCCCGCAGTGGCCAAGGGGCTTCATGAGTATTAACCCAAGGACAATATTGATAACTGCATAAAATACCGCCATAATAACAGGTGTCTTTGAATCCTGCATGGCATAAAATGTGGGAACAAGTATGCGCACAGCCCCAACTGCCCAAATCCCCATTGCAAAATACATAAGGGCCGTTGCTGTCATCCTTGTGGCATGAGGATCAAATTCACCTCTCTCAAACAAGAGCCTCACAATAGGCTCTCTTAGAACGATAAGACCGACCATGGCAGGAACCATTATGAAGAAAACAAGCTTCAAAGCATAGGAAAATGTCTCTTTTACAGCATCCGGATCTCCGGAAGCCACTTGCCTGGAAAGACTGGGAAGCACGGCAGTGCCCATTGATATGGCAAAAATCCCTAAGGGAAATTGTACCAGCCGGTCAGAATAGTATAGATATGATATACTCCCTTCGGGAAGCATTGAGGCAAGCAGTTTCATAACAACGGCATTAATCTGGTAAACACCTGAACCGAAAACAGCGGGAAGCATTAAAACCCAGATATTTTTCAGCTCCGGATGAAAAAACCTTGCCTTCTTCCAGAAATAAAAACCCTTTTTAATCAAAAACGGGACCTGGAAAGCAAGCTGCAGAATGCCACCCACAAGAACCCCCACAGAAAGGCCTATTATTCTTTCCGCCTTGGAGGTAGTATAAAAAGATACTATATATATCGCTGCAATCATAGAAATATTTAGAAGAACAGGGGCAAGGGATGGCGCTGCAAAATGATCCATAGCATTTAAGATCCCCATGCACAGGGCAACCAGACAGATAAAAAAAACATAGGGGAACATTATGCTTGTCAGGTAAACTGTAAGGGAATATTTTGCGGGGTTACTTGCAAATCCAAATGCCATTCCTTTTACGATAAGAGGCGATAAGGAAATGCCCAAAAGTGCTATAATTACAAGCGCAACAGAGAGAAACCTCACAGCGGATCTTGCAGGCTCAAAAGCCTCCTTAGCCCCCTTTGTTTCAAGGTTTTTTGTAGGTTGTTCTTTCGAAAGCGTGTTTTCGCGGAGGATTTTGTAGCGCAGATCGTGATCGGT
>JAUXBD010000118.1 GCA_030619585.1 Desulfobacteraceae bacterium | reverse complement strand
TGATGCACTTGTGATCTTACCAAAACCGTGAATTTTTTTAATATCAGCAGCCTTAATTTCAGTAAGCCTATCAAACTCTATATGCATAAGCAGCTTCCTGCTGTCACCTTCTCCCAGATCGGAGACCCCGAATGCGGCAAGAAACCGCCAATCCTCAACTTCTTTATTTTTACTGATATCAATGGCATCACTAAGGTTCTTAGATTGCACCGGCCCGAAGCCTATTTCGATGAAATCTTTTTCTTTCATGCCGTATATCTTTTCAAGACTGTCAAAACCATTTTCCGCAAGCTTTTGGACAGTTTTTACTCCAAACCAGTCTGCATTGCCCAGGGTGTTAAACCAGTGGTAAATTTTCTGCCTGATCTGGTCCGGGCAGTCACTGTTTTTGCATTGTAAGAAATCTTTTTTCCATTCAAGCTTTTGACTGCACGAAGGACACCTTTCAGGTATACTTATCAAACGAGATTCTTTGACCACTTTTTCAAGTTTTGGAATCACCTCTCCGCTTCTGATGACCTCAATTTCCGCGTTGATCCCGATTCTCTTTTCTTTTATCTGCCCTGCATTGTGTGCTGTAACCCGCCTTATAGTAGCCCCGGAAAGAGACACGGGTTTGACTTCCAGAACAGGCGTGACATTTCCGGTTCTTCCCACCTGCCATTTTATATCCTCAACAACTGTAACCGCTGTTTCACCTTTTTTTTTCACAGCAACCTGCCATCTGTAATGATGGGCGGTTGCTCCCATATGCACCCTTAAAGCCTCATCAACAACCGACGCCACCATTCCATCCTGGGGATAATCCGTTTTCCCGGCGAGGTCTGCGGTAATCTTTTCTATGTTTTGTAAAAGCTCGTTGCCCTCCCCTTCCCAACTATCAAGCATGCCATATGGCACAAACCGCACAGCCTTATCCTGTACTGCCTTTTTAGCAAAATCATTTAATGTGTCAGAGGAGACAATTCCAACAACCATGTTTCTGGGATGCTCGAACTTGTCAGACAGGTGCTCGTCAAAGTAGGATTTAACAATGACTATTTCACCAATGCCAAGCCCTCTGCCTCCAACAGGAATCACACCCTTTTGAAAGACTCCGCTTATCTCGTAACCGACTTCACCGTTCCCCCTGGTGGTAAATATATTCCCATCATCCCTGGCTGCAAGACCATCAAGTTTTGGGGTTACCTTAAATGAGACCTCTTTAGTATTTATCTGGTCGGCTTCTTTTTTTACCCTGGTTAAAAACTTTTCAAGGGCCTCTTTAGTATATGCCTTTCCAATTGAAAGCATTGGTTCAGTGTGCTTTACCTCAATCTTCCCTTTTAATACTTCAGGTTCCACTGACGCAAGAAAGGGGTGATCAGGGGCAACAAGGCGAAGCTGTTCCACAAGATTGTCATATTCATGGTCGCTCACAAGAGGCTTTCCGCTTCTGTATGCCTCATTGTACTTTTTTAGGACTTCAACCAGGTTTTCAACACTTTGCATCATAGCACACTACATACGCCTCCCGCTTTTTTCAAACCGCCTTACTCCCCACTATTCAGGCCTTACATGCGCGGCAAGTTCATCCTTAACTTCATCAATAATATCGTAAAACCACATAAGATCTTCCATTGTAAGTCTTCCTGCCTTAGAAGGTGCCCTGTCTGTGCCGTCCTTTTTCTTTAATATCCTGGGACCTATCTGGACCTTTGGCTGAGCCTCGGCATATTGATTGATAGAAACCATAAGTCCGGTCTCTTCACATTTCCATTTCTTTATTAACTTGTCTTTTTCCGGGTCAAATCCTGCCATATTATCCTCCGTTTAGTTTAATGATGATTATCTTAAGTTTAATGTTTAATATCATACCTGTCTAAAATGCAGATATCTCTTATAACAGTTTTAATCAAGGCTTTCAACAGGCAAGAGCACCATTCATCATGTTGACATGCTTATAATACAATGATATTTTTTACAAAAAGTTAAAAGAAGGAGCATAAGCATGAACTCATTACTTTTGGCTGCACTGATGATGATCGGATATCTGGTGGCATATCATACCTACGGCAAATTCCTGGCCCGCAAGATTTTTAAATTAAACCCGGAAGCTGTCTGCCCCAGCATAGAATTTCAGGACGGCCATGACTTTGTGCCTACCAACAGACACATACTCTTTGGTCACCACTTCACATCAATCGCAGGCCTTGGTCCTATCGTAGGGCCGGCAATTGCAATCATCTGGGGTTGGGTCCCTGCTGTTGTCTGGGTCTTTTTTGGCTCCATCTTTTTCGGAGCAGTCCATGATTTCGGAGCGCTTGTTGTGTCCTTGAGGGCCCGTGGACGATCCATTGGTGATTTGGCGGCCGACATTGTAAATAAAAGAGTTAGAACCCTTTTTCTGCTTGTGATCTTTTTCGAGCTTTGGATCGTAATAGCTGTTTTTGCACTGATAATAGCCATTCTTTTTACAATGTATCCGATCTCTGTTATCCCTGTCTGGTTCGAGCTGGTCATAGCTTTTTTGCTTGGTAAATGGATATACAAAAAAAAGAAAGATGCGCTATGGCCAAGTATTATTGCGGTGTTAATAATGTATCTTACAGTTGTCATTGGCGTATACTTTCCAGTTGACTTAAAAGTGTTGTTTGGCATAAGCGCAAAATCAGCCCTTATTTCATGGATCGTTATTGTTCTCGTGTTTGACTCATGGCTGGCATCAAGCCTTCCTGTTCAAACACTTCTGCAACCAAGAGATTTCATTAATTCTCATCAGCTTCTCATTGCAATGCTGCTACTCTCTTTAGGCGTCATTGTTGCACATCCGCAAATAGTTGCCCCTGCTTACAATCCGGTCGCAAAAGGAGCGCCACAAATCTGGCCATTCATTTTTGTTGTAATTGCATGTGGAGCAATCTCAGGTTTTCACAGCCTGGTTAGTTCGGGCACATCTTCAAAACAGTGTGATTCCGAAAGCTGTTCCCTATTTCTCGGATATGGAAGCATGCTGATGGAAGGAGCCCTGTCAACTCTCGTTATCGTAGCTGTTGCTGCAGGAATCGGGATAGGATTAACAGGAGAAAATGGCGAAATTTTTACCGGTGTTGCGGCCTTTAATCACCATTACTCAAGCTGGGAAGCCGCCGCAGGGCTTGGCTCAAAATTAGGAGCTTTTGTTCAGGGCTCTGCGAATATGATTCAAAGCATTGGAATTCCAATCAAAATAGCGCTTGCCGTAATGGCTGTATTTATTGTGTCATTTGCCGCCACTACTATTGATACCGCCACCCGTATCCAGAGCTATGTGGTTGTAGAGCTATCCAATGCTTACAATTTCAAGTTCTTAGCCCGGCGGCAGATTGCAACACTGTTTGCGGTTATTACCGCAGCCATTCTTGCATTCTATGACGGCAGTGGCAAGGGTGCCATGAAGCTATGGCCCCTATTCGGATCGGTCAATCAACTACTTGCAGGACTTGCCCTTCTGGTCACAACAATATACCTGGCACGCCGTAAGGTGACCATTGCATTCACAGGCATCCCCATGGTCTTTATGATTATCATAACCATATGGGCTATGCTGCTCAATATACAAAAATTCTACGACTCATCAAACTGGCTCCTTTTAAGTATTGGTCTGGCTGTATTTATCCTGCAGATATGGATGATAATAGAAAGCGCCCTGGTATTGAAGAATGTCTATGCCGGAGATGAAGGTTTGCCTGAAGCTGTAACTTAGAACCGCTTAGACCTTAAATTTCCCCATCATCTCCTTAAGATGCCCTGCCATCTGTGAAAGTTTTTCCGCACTGAGGCTCAGTTGGGAGCTGCTGCTGGACATATCATCAGTTGCCTGGCTAACCTCGGCAATATCCCCTGCGATCTGTCCTGAGACTTGAGAACTTTGGGCAACATTTTCATTAACAATCTTAATACCATCGGAAAGCTGAAGCACTGTGTTTGCAATCTCTTTAGTGGTTATTGACTGTTCTTCTACTGATTGTGCAATCATAGATACAATATCATTTACATCGTTAATGACTTGCGAGATCAGCTCTATAACCGTTATTGTCCCTTGGGTTGTTCCCTGAATACTCTCAACCTTCTGTTTTATACCCTTAGTAGCTTCAGCTGTCTGCATCGCAAGGTCCTTGATCTCATTTGCCACTACAGCAAAACCCTTGCCTGCATCCCCTGCACGGGCAGCTTCAATTGTGGCATTTAGTGCCAGAAGGTTGGTCTGATCAGATATTTCTGCTATCGCTTCGGTAACTTTTCCAATCTCAGCTGCGGCAGCACCAAGCTCTTCTACTTTGTTTGATGCATCATTTGCCTGGGCAACAGCATTATTCGTAATTGATGCTGCCTTGTCGGAGTTCTTGGAAATTTCATTAATAGTAGAGGTCATCTCCTCTATTGAATTTGCCACTATGTTTGTGTTGACTGATGTCTGCTCCATGGCTGCTGCAATCGAGTCCGTGTTTATATTCATCTCCCCTGCAGAGTTTTTTACGATGCCGGATCTTTCAGACACCTGGTTGATACCTGAAGCCATCTGGCTGGACAGAGAGGACATCTCGTTAGATGATTCACTCAAGATTTCCGCTTTCCCGGCAATATCGTCAATCATCACCTGAAGATTTTCAATAAAGGTGTTAAACCATATTGCCAGCTCACCTGCCTCGTCATTATTTATTATATTAAGGCGTTTGGTAAGATCACCATCTCCTTCAGCTATATCCTTTAGCATGGAGACCGTAGCATCAAGGGGACGGATTATGGAATTTGTAATAATAAACATGTTAATAATAACGGTAACAATAGCCACAATAATAAATGCAGCTAAAACTTTGTAATTATTACGCTTTGTAGCGTCACTGATATCTGAGAGATCTTTTTTAAAATAATTGGAAGAATCTTGAGAGAGCGATACTAATTGCTCCTTAATGTTTTCTGTCTCCTTGGCAAGACTTAAAAGATCATCTTGAACGTTCTCCTGTTCTTCTTCAGCGCCATCATCTTCTCCGGTAATTAAGCTCCCTGCAGAATAAACAGCATGTGCTTTGTAAGAAAAAGCCTTCACCTTCATTGCCATTTCCAGAGCCATGTTCCCTCTTATTTCACTATCCTTTGAAAGCGCTGCAATCTCATTGAGAAGTTCTACAACTTTTTCGCTTTTCTTTTGAGCAGTCACAAGAAGGGTTTCACCGCCCAATATCACTGCATCATTATACAATCGGACCTGTTCATCAAATGCGGTCAAAGCCTCCTTGCTCTTGTTTGCAACAGGGAATAGATGATTTGATGAATCACGAAGACGGATCTGGGTCTGGTTACCGCCAATAAACCCAAACACCATTGAGCCAAAGTAACCCAAAAGCAAAATAAGCAAGCTGATCCATATTTTTGTATGTATGCTGAGCGATCTCCACATGTTTAACCTCCCGTACATTCGACGAATTGTTTAACTGTTAAAGAAACGATGACCCTTCTTTTATGACTATCACAAACATTTCTTTTAGATCAACATATTTTTTCAACACACAACTGACAGGATTGGCTTTCTTCCGACCAGAGAGTCAGGATACACTGACCCAAAAGTCCTTCAACTCAAACGAATTACCCTATGAAATATAGTGTTTTGTACATTTTTATGGATTTGACGACCATATGTTTTCTGTTGACAAACCACAAAACAAAGTATAAGATTTCCGAATGGCCGGTCAACAAAGACCGTTTTCCATAAAACCAAAAAGAGGTTGGTCA
>JAUXBD010000024.1 GCA_030619585.1 Desulfobacteraceae bacterium | reverse complement strand
GCGCCATAACCCGCTATACCATCATAATCACTTTCTATCTCAGCATATCGAAACACCTTACTTTCCAGCAAGCCGTAATACACAGACAGCCCTGCGCCAATAGATAAACTTTTTGAAAGTTGATATGCCGCAGTGGGTGTATGGGCAACATAAGCTTCAAAACCGTCTATATTATATCCGGTCCCTTGGAAATTGTTAAATCTTGCCCCCCCACCTGCATAGGGGATATAAAATCCATACCCCAAAGCCCACTTTTTATATTTCTTTGAAATAAAGAACCCAGGATTAACTACTACCTCATCGCTGGTATCTTTATAAGAATCCGTAGAATAGTTAAATTCTGTTAAGATTATAACACCGTATATCTGAGCATTTCCGGTATCATTTTCAATGAACCCCAGACCTGCCGGATTATAATATATCGCAGAAACATCATCAGCAATACCTGAAAAAGCACCGCCCATAGATAAAGCCGTTGTCCCGACACCGCTGTTATCTATAGCTCCTCCGAAAACATACCCGGCCTGAATCATGCCAAGAAGCAGCATCAGACTACACTTTAAGATAAAAAAACTTTTTTTCACATACCCCTCCTTCCAATATCTTTCTTGCTGCAAATTCTGAGTTTAAAGCTCCAAAGCAGAAAACTGCTGCTATCTATCATATTTGATTTTATCTGTATTACAAGACTGGTAAATTACCCAAAAAATACTATGTGGGTCTAGTAGAGGGGCAGGCGGGCATAGGTGAAAGTTTATGTTAAAACCTTGGTCCTCCGGGTTGGGATTTTTACTGTAAAGATAAAAGATATGATCTTAAATTCGCTTTTATGTTTTTTATCCCCGCCTTCTTCCTGATCCTGGCACGGTGGAAATCGATCGTCCTGTTTGACAGGTTCAGCATCTGGGCGATCTCTTTTGTAGTTTTCCCCTGCATTATCAAACTGGCCACCTGGATTTCACCATGGGTAAAGTCAAGATACCGGGATGTCAGTTTTTTAGTAAAAGGTGAAACAATGTCATTGATATATGACTCCATAATATCCAGATAGTTTTTTTGCCTGCTATCCAGTCCCGTCCTGTGCAGCCTCGCTAAGGCAGGGATGATAAGCTCCTTTATATTAAGGAGAATTTTCTCTTCAAGGGCGATTTTTTCTTTATCCATCTGTCTAAGCAAGACCTTAAGGGCAGTATTAGCCTCCTCCATACTGGCTGTCCTCTCTTTTACCTTTTTTTCCAGGCCGCTGTGAAGTTTTTTCAGCTCTTTTTCAGTTTGTTTAAGCCTTGTGATGTCTCGTACGTTACCCACTACAGCTACAGGATGGTTGCGTTGGTCAAAAACAACCGTACGGGTATGGCTCATCCATCTGTAACCAAGCTCTTTGTGTTTGGCGCGGTATTCAATCGTTGTTGCAATATCTTTATTACTGCGGGCTTTAAATATGTTAAAATGCTTTTTCATCCGTTTAAAATCTTCGGGATGTATCTGGACCCTAGTTTTCCTGAACCCTAGAGATATCATATCTTCAGGACTGTATCCCAGAATTTTTTTTGAGGAAGGACTTATATAGTCAAATGTATCCTTTGCCAGATTTGCCCGATATATCACATCAGGAGAATTTTCCAGAATATTTTTGAACCTTTCATCACTTGCAATAAGGGCTTTTTCAATTACCTGGGAAAAGTTGCTGGAGGAAAGCTCTTTTTCTTTTTTTAAAATTTCATAGGCGTTTTTTGACAACATCGCTGTAACCTGCTGTTTGTCTTTTTGCCTCTGTTTCCATCTCTGCTGACGTTCTTTGCTGGACAGCGCCATATATGTTTCTCCCAAAAAACATCTATCAGAAGCTGTTTAACCAATTTAACCAATTCAACCAATTAAACCAATTCAACCAATCTAACTAATTAACCAAAATAAAAATAGCCTCTGCTTCGGCAACCAGCTTGCTGCCTGCGTGCATGAGTGCTTTGGTAATTATCTTGCGTCCGTTTATGCTTTCCACAGTGCCTTTCATACTAAGATCAGCGCTTATAGGACAGGGGCTTCGATATATGGTTACAAGGGTTCCTGTCATACCGGCCTTACCTGAAAGTGCCTGGGTTACTCCAAGAAATTCGTCAAAAGCAGCGGCAACATACCCGCCGTGCACACAGCCCGGCGCTCCTTCACATGATTTGGGGAAATTAACCAATCCTGAAGTGGTGTCACCCTTTCTTTGTATGCGAAGAGGAGGGGCAAGGGGATTTGCCAGGCCGCCTATCGGGCTGTAATTCAACATGTCTCTGTATTGAAACATTTCGCCTTCAGTAACAAGTTCCTTGGCTACTTCCGTGGCAACAATTCGCCGCCGGCGGGGTTTGTCGGCAAGTTTTTTGCTTATGTTTTCAATTGCTTCAATATGTTCTGCAAAGCTCTCATCGGGCGCGCCACAAGTCACAACCTGGGTGTTAAGTTCTCGCAGGGCCTGGGCAAATTTACGTCTGTTTACGGGTAATTCTTCTTGTTTCATGTTCTCCTTGGTTTTACATTGGTGGTATTTTCAACCAGTTCAAACTTTTCCCCTCATATCTCTATAAAGGTTTTTTTCTATATTACTCCTGTTTTTCCTGTAGCACGCTTTCAAGAATGCCCTCATCTTTCATCCGGTTTATTTCCTGCTTTGAAATATTAAGCATGGTTTCGCAGATCTCCTCATTATGCTGCCCTAAAAGCGGTGCTGGTGTGCTTTGCTTAAATTCCATATCCTGCATGTTAAAAGGTATGTTTGGGTGTGGATATTTACCGGCCACAGGGTGATCTATTTCAACAAAAGCATTCTGCCATTGAAGCTGCGGATCGTTAAACTGCTCAAAGGCATTCTGGACAATGCCTGCCGGGACACCTGCCGCCTGCATGGTATACATCACAACATTTTGATCCTGCTCAATTGTCCACTGCTCAACCAGCTTGTCCAGTTCATCAACGTTTGCAAGTCTTTGTGCGGTGTCGGAAAATTTCGGATCTTCGGTCCATTGGGGGGTGCCGATTGCATCACAGAATCTTCCCCACTGGTCATTGGTAAATACTGTAATTGCGCACCACCTGTCCTGGCCCTTGCATCGGTAGCAGTTATGGGGCGCAGCATAGGGGCTCCGGTTTCCGATCGGCTTTTGAATACGCTCGTTAATTGTATAGTCCAGCTGAATTTCACCTATAAGCGATGCTGCCACTTCTGTTTGAGCTATATCGATAAAATCCCCTTTGCCTGTTCGACGCCTGAAGTCAAGGGCTGCCAAAATCAGCAAAACAGCCTGTCTGGCCACCATGTTGTCCGGATGCGGAAAACTGCCGCCGCAACCGTACTCATCATCAGGTTGTGCCCAAATGGACTGGAGTCCTGAAGCTGCCGATAATATCGGCCCGTAGCCCCTGTAATGACTGTATGGCCCCCCCTTGCCATATCCCTGGGTGCTTAAGTAAATGATGTCAGGCTTGATCTTGTATACATCTTCATAGCCGAAACCCAGATTGTCCATTACACCGCTGCGAAAATTTTCTGTTACAATATCCGCATCTTTTATCAGATCCTTAACCAGTTGTTTTCCTTTTTCGATGGTGAGGTTTACTCCAAAGCTTCGTTTGTTGCGGTTTGACTCGTTAAATCCGGGGCTGTTGTTTGGGTCAGACGCAATAGTTCGCATGAAATCAGGATTTACTTTGGACTCTATCTTGATAACATCAGCCCCAAGCTCTCCTAGTATTTTTGTGGCATCAGGGATCGCAATGCCGGATCCAAAGCTTACAACTCTTATTCCTTCAAGAGGGATGTTTGACATATTAGCCTCCTTGCTTATATTACACCAGCCCGTCTTAGGGCTGCCAGGTCGTTTATTGATAGTCCCAACTCCTCACATAAGATATCCTTATTGTGCTGACCGAGACACGGCGCGGAATATCTGATGCCGAAAGAGGAATCTTTACACTTAAATGATGTGCCCGGGCACTTGTATTTTCCCACAACGGGATGGTCAAGCTCCACAAAAAACTCCCTTGCCTTGGTCTGTGCACTTTCCACAAAGCCCTTGATATCATATATGGGAGCAATGGGCACTCCAGCCTCATTTCCTTTTTCAAAAAGCTCTTGCATGGTGTATTGCCGGGTGTATTCGGAAACCAGCACGTTCAAAGCATCCGCATTGCCGATTCGAAAGTAAAACTCCCGCCACTCTTCAGTGCACAGCACTTCAGGTTTGCCGATTATCTCAACAAGGCAATCCCACTGTCTTGGAGTAAGTGCAACAGCCCTGATATAACCGTCTTTACATGGAAATACCGGATAGATCATTGTTCCCATTCGTCCGGCTGGGGGGGGGAGCGGCTGGTCGGACCTAACATTGGAGTACCACATAACAAGTCCCCAGGGATAAAGCCCCAGACGGGAATTTTCATGGATCGATGCATCAATATACTGGCCATTACCGGTAGAACCGCGCATATAAAGGGATGTGACAATTGATATCGCAGCAGAGTAAGATGCTGCATCATCACCGGGAGATCCCGGAAGGGCTGTGGGCTTTCCATCGGGATATCCGGAACCTATCATGGCGCCGCTCATGGCAAAGTCAACGAGGTCGGAACTCTTCCAGTCCCTGTATGGACCGCCCTGGCCAAAATCGGTAATGCTTGCCATCACAAGACCTGGATTTATCTCCTTAAGCGCCTTATAGTCAAGACCCAGGCCCTTCAAGTATCCCGGCTTGTACGACTCTACCACGACATCCGCACTCTTTACCAGCTTTTCGAAAATAGCCTTACCGTCAGGGGTCTCGATGTTCAATGTGATCCCCTTTTTATTGGTATTTCGGTGAAGAAAATAGAGACTTTTTTCAGGATGTGGCAGGTCTCCGGCAAATGGTGGGATGTTTCGGGCCTCTCCGCCTTGCGGTTTTTCTATCTTTATTACATCCGCACCCATGTCTGCAAGCAGCCTGGCACAAAAAGTACCCCTCTGATCAGTAATGTCCAGAATGCGGTATACAGACAACGCACCTTCCTGTTTCTCAGGCACAACAGCACCTCCTTTTAAACTAAATAAGTTTTTATATAAATTATGGTTATAAACTACTTAACCAAACGCGGTTATTATTATCATAATTTTTTCATTTTGTAAAACTACTGATTCAAGGGGGGGGGTGCAATTAAAAGCATTGGGTATAAAAAACCATAATTCAAAGCATCAGTTGACAACATTATCTCCTTAACGTTATTAATAATTAAAGAGTTTGGCTTTAACCGGTTTTCGTCCACAAATGGGATAGTTTGTTTAAGGAGCTTTTAAATGAAAAAAGGCCAGAATTTTAATCATCCTGTTAAGGGTCGCCGGATAAAGGTCTCGCCCATAAAACAAATCGAAAGTATAAATAGAATAAAGGCATTTCTCCCCCAACCATTCCAATGAATATCAGACGCTGCAGTATCTTGGCATACGATCGAAAGAGCTTTCTCAAATAAGGGGGACGGGAAAATCCCAAACAAAATATACTGATGGAATAAACGATAAACTTAAGGAGATAGAGCGGGAAAACAGTGTACTTAAAACAAAAGTAAATACCCTAAAAGAACGCGATGAAAGGCTGAACACAATCATTAAAAACGCCACGGATGCAATTGTCTTTGTGAATACACAAGGCTATTTTCTTGAAGCAACCGAAAACTGCATGGCCTTTACGGGATATGACCGCAATAAACTCATCGGAAAACATTTTTCGGAGGTGGGTTTTACCAGACTCGAATACACCCAAAAACTCATGAATATGATCAAAAAAACGCTGCAAGGAAAACCGGGAATGATCCTGGAGCTTGAAGCAAGCCGCAAAGACGGCTCGGCCCTGTTTATTGAAGCAATCATAGTGTTATTAAAAAAGAGGGTCATATTATCGGATTTCTTGCAATCATAAGAGATATCACCAAACGAAAAAGGGCGGAAGATGCGTTGAGAAAACATCGTGATCAGCTTGAAAATCTGGTGAAAGACCGTACCGCAAATCTGGAAGAAACCAATACAGCATTTTAGACACTGTAAGTTCACTTTAGACACTTTTATTAACATGGGAGGAACACTATGGCCAAGGACGAAAGATTTGACATTGTCATCATCGGTGGCGGGCCAAACGGCATGACCACGGCCGCCTACCTTGCCAAAAGCGGATTAAGCGTCTGCCTGCTTGAAGAACGAACGGAATGCGGCGGTGCCTGCGAAACCCAGGAGCCCATTCCCGGTGTCCGCATCTATCCACATGCCATTTTGATGTATGCATCCGCAGCTCCCGGATTTGAGCAGCTTGAACTGTGGCGGTACGGATTTCGGATGAACTGGGACCCAATGGATCCTACAACGGATGCAAACACAGCCCTGACATGCACCGATGGATACAGGATGATCAGCAATAAAGATATGGAGGGATGGGCCATTCTTGGCGGCATGCTGGGACAACCGCCGTTTACAAAAGAACTCCTGAGGGCAACCTTCTGGTGTCCACCGCATCCGCCTGAAGTGGAAGTAACCGACGACAATGTCCCCTATATGCAGGTATACAAACAACACCTGCCGGAGGTATGGACCCACGAATTGCGTGAGAAAACCATGTTTGATATTCTGGATGAGTATTGCGAGACAGAGCATTTTAAGACCACCATGGCCTATGCCGCATGGGCGTCAGGGGCCGCCGCCCATTGGGAAGGTGTGGCCATACCGGCAATAGCCTGTGCGCAACTGCTGACACTCACCAATACAGGAAAAACAAGTTATCCCCGTGCCGGTATGCATGGCTATTTCCATGCCATTCATCGCTGTGCGGTTCACAATGGCGCGGTTATCCGCACCAGCTGTCCTGTGGACGAAATCCTGATTGATGACGGTAAAGCGGTGGGTGTCCGGCTAAGAGAAACCGCTGCATCCGGAGGAAAGACCATTCGTGCCAACAAAGCGGTGATTGCCGCTTGTGACGTGCATCAGGCGTTTCTAAAACTGGTCGGCCCCGGCCATCTTGATCCGGCATTTATCCGGAACATAAAAGATATCAGCTTAAAAAATCAGACACTTTACGTTTCCCAGTTTTTCACTAAAAAGCCATTACAGTTCAACACCAAGTTCAAAAAATATGCCGAAGGCCGCGGGGCCGGTCCGCACCTGGTCCCTAACGGGGCGGTTTATCCGGTTGATTCAAGAGAGATTTACTACGCGGATGTTGCAGATGTGGATGCGTTTAAAACTAAACCCACCATCGACCCGAAATATAAGATGTATTTTTATGCCCCCTCTCTGGCGTGGGACCCGACCGATTGCCAGGGCTATCATCCCAAGGGGCATGTGTCGGCGCCCTTTGAGATGGTGCTCACCTCCCCCGACTACCATATCGAGGGCGAAGATGCGCCCGATAAATACAAAGAGGAAAACAA
The DNA here is from genome assembly GCA_030619585.1 of Desulfobacteraceae bacterium. Taxonomy (GTDB): domain Bacteria; phylum Desulfobacterota; class Desulfobacteria; order Desulfobacterales; family SURF-7; genus JAUXBD01. The sequence continues at coordinate 1,720 of JAUXBD010000024.1, read as the reverse complement.
TGCTTACATGCGCAAGTGTTACAGCTATATGTTTGACGGGCTTGATGATGACAATATCATCCACCACTGGACCGCCTCCGGCCGTGAAGTTGAGCTTCGCAACACCGGTCTGATCGGCGGCACCTGGGCGGGCTCCCGTCACTGTGAAGACCAGCTCTGGGGAAACAGGCCTTGTGAGGGCCTTGAAAGATATCGCAGCCCCATCGACGGTCTATACCATGCACACCAGACTTCAGGACACCCCGGTGGGCTGTGCCTCATGGCAATACCCTACAACCTGATGCATATACTGATTGAAGACGGCGTTGCTGAGCCTGGGAAATGGTGGTATGCCGCGCCGGAGTATATCCCCCAGGAAGGCAAAATATCCGCAGACCCGAACAAGAAATCAAAAATTTAAGGAGGAGATCATGCCCAATTTCAAATATAAGGAAGGTTACTATAAATTTGATCCAAACGATCTTTTCGGTCATATGCAGCAGGAGTTTCCGGAAGAGAGCGAGTTTGATGTTATCATTATCGGCGGAGGGCCAAACGGTCTTATGGCAGGCGCATATCTTGCCAAGGCCGGTCTTGAAGTTGTGATCTGCGAAAGACGCTATGAGGCAGGCGGAGGGCTTGCAACAGAAGAGAACCTTTATCCCTGCTATGCTTCAAATCCCCATGTGCTCTACCATATGATGGTGGATTACATGCCGGTTATAAGAGACTTTGATTTGGACGGCCCGGCACTCACATGGATAAAGCCGAACGCCCAGACAGGCATGGTGTTTGAGGACGGCTCGTCAATTCTTCTTTCCCGCATGATACAGGACACAAAAGACTCTATTAGCAAGTACTCCTTTAAGGATGCTATCCATTTTGGAAAAGTTATAAGAAAGTGGCGAAAGATTGTAAACGACATTGTTGCCCCGGCAACCTACATACCACCCATGGCTCCCATAGATATAACCATGGCCATGCAGAAAACAGCAGTTGGACAAGAGATGCTCGAGATCGGAGAGCTGAGCGCACTTGACATCATCACCGAGAACTTTGAGCATGACAAGGTCCGCGCTTTAATGCTTTACGCAAGTTGCATGTGGGGCCTTGATCCAAGGGAGACAGGTGTTGGTTTCATGGTACCCCTCATGCTGGATCGTGCAGTCAACAAATGCTACTGCTATGGCGGTTCCCATAAGTTCGCCGGCGCTATGGGTCGGGCTGTGATGCAAAACGGAGGGCTTATCCTTGAGTCTGCAGGTGTAAACAAGATACTGATGGAAAATGGCCGTGCAGTGGGCGTCACCCTTGATGAGGGCCGTACCATCAAAGGCAAGGTTGTAATGTCCACATTGGATCCCCAGAGCACATTTCTTGATCTTGTGGGAGGGGAAAATCTGCCTGGCGATCTTAAGGAATCGGTTGAAGGATGGCAGTGGGACAAATGGAGTTTCAACACCCTGCATATTGCCGCTGAAGAGGCGCCTAAATATAATACCGACGACCTTTTCATAAACGATTCTTTTGCAACGGTTGTTGGTATTGAAGGCATGGACCAGCTTCTTTCCCACTGGGACAACGTGGTCGCAGGCAGGATAGATTTTGACAATTTCGGTGGCCACTGCACCTGCGAGAGCAGTTTCGACCCGACTCTTTCCGACCGTCCGGGAAAATATGTATCCATGTTCCAGATGCATGCTCCCTATGATCTTGAGGGGGGCTGGGACAACAAGAAAGG
>JAUXBD010000112.1 GCA_030619585.1 Desulfobacteraceae bacterium | reverse complement strand
CTGTTGCAGTAATGGTGAGCACTCAGGCTGATCTAAGTTTATTTTGCAACCTGACTGAAAGAGACTTCGATCCCTTCGGGAAGTCTTATGCGCATTGCTTCCACATTTCCAATGTATCGCCTTTCCGATTCAGGATAACGAACCAGGACTTTTATTTCATTTTTGTCACGTTGAAACCTTAATGCTTCGGCGCCGTAAAAAGCATGCCTGACCTGCACTGCAAGGTCATTTAAGGTAAGGCCCAGGATATTTGCTAAAGGTTTTAGTTTAAGCTGCATCTCCTTTTTTCCGGGAAGAAAACTGTCGCCAATGTCAAACACTCCTGAATATCCTTCAAGCTCTGACTTAAGCTTTTCTGCAGCTTCAGTTAGGCTGTCATGATCGTCCATGGACAGATGCATCTCAATGGCATTTCCTGCGCTGTGTATCTCGCTTTTAAACATGATTGTTTCTGCATCGGGAATCCGGCCTGCCTTTTTACGCCACAACTTGCTTAATTCCATTGAGCTTACATCTCTTTGTTCTCCATCTAGAAGCTGCACCCATATCTGCGCAAGATGCGCGCCTGAACTGCCGGAACCATGCCGGCCGAACTGAGCCCCCACTAAGGAACTGCTGTACTCCATTAAGGAAGGAGCATTGGGGAGACGTTTTTTATCTTCCTCTTTGAGCATTTGTATGGCTACTTTCTCAAGATAGCCAGCTACCTCGCTTGTGCGTGAGACCGGTGTGCCTGAAGGCATGGTTAAAAGACATTGAAGTGTATCCCCTTCCACCTTTGGCAGGAATGTAAACTTCACCCACCCAGCCTTCGATATCCCCACGGTTAAGATGAGAATGGCTATGCCAAAGGATAGGGTGGCATATCTCCACTGTATACAAAAATCGATCATTCTGGCGTAGGGGCCGTTGATAATCGACTCCATGAGACGTTGGGCAAGTTTCTTTCGGTGTTTAGAAGATTTTAACGCGCGGCTCCTTGCCAGATGTGCCGGCAGAACAAAAAGAGACTCAATAAGTGAGCCTGCCAGCACTAGCATAACAACAATGGGGATGGCCCGCAGCATTTTGCCCATCATGCCTCCGGCCATGGCAATGGGATAAAAAGCAACGATAGTTGTTAACACTGAAAAAACAACCGGGCGTCCCACTTCAACGGTTCCCTCAACTGCAGCTTCAAGGCGTGTGATATTTCCCTTTTCATTAAGTTGAAAAATATTTTCCCCCACAATGATGGCATCATCCACCACAATTCCAAGGACCATAATAAAAGCAAACAAAGAGATCATATTAAGAGACACATCAAACTGCGGCAAGAAAGCCATGCCCGCGGCAAAGCTGACGGGAATCCCCAGAGTCACCCAGAAGGCAAGGCGGATGTTTAAAAAAAGCCCCAGGAGAATAATAACAAGCAAAAGTCCAAATGCCATATTTTTCGTAAGAAGACTTATACGGCTGTGAAGTATCTTGGATCTGTCAGCATAGTATCTCACAGCCACTCCTTTAGGAAGCCCGGCTAAGCTATCGTCTATGTATTTTTTTACAGTAGCGGCAACTTTTAGGGCGCTTTGATCTGCCACTCTGTATACATTTATCATTATCGCAGGTTTGCCTTGAAAGCGGGATAAAAGATCCACGTTGGCAAATCCGTCGCTGAGCTTGGCGATCTGTCCAAGGGTTACCCTTGTCCCGTCACTGCTGGTAATTAAAGCTATATCATTGTAGTCGGCAGCATTATAGCGACGGCCCTTTGTTCGAACCAGTATGTCTCCGTTTGATGTTTTAACGCGTCCTGCAGGAAGGTCAAGGCTACCTTTGGCCACAGCCTGAGCCACCTGCCCCAAAGTAAGATTGTATTGTCGTAAGGTGGCTTCCGGAATTTCAATATGAATCTCGTTGTCCCGTGCAGCCGATATCTCGGCAAGGGTAACTCCGGACAAATTGGTAATGTCGTCTTTAACTTTTTCAGCCAGATGTTTCAGTGTGGCTTCCGACGCATCACCAAAAACTGCCAGGTTGATCACCTGGGATCTTCGAGTTAATTCACGGATAATCGGCTGCTCTGCCTCATCGGGAAAGGTGGTTATGCGATCAACTTCGGCTTTGACTTCATCAAGAAGTTTTTTTAAGTCCCATCCTTTCATAACTTCAACGGTCACCGAACCGTATGATTCCCGGACTGTTGAATCGATGCGCTTTATCCCTGCAAGGCCGGCAATCTTTTCTTCTATTCTACGGACAACCGCCTCTTCCACCTCGGAAGGCGAAGCCCCGGGATAGGCAGTTGAGATGTTGATCATGTCAAGGGATGTTTCAGGGAAGACCTCAAGCTTTATTGACAGCCCGGTGATAATGCCTGCCAGAAGCAAAAAAAGCATCAGGAGGTTGGCAGCCACATGGTTCTCAGCAAACCAGGCAATTGCACCCTTCATAACCTGTCCTCCTTTGTGACTAAAACAGGCCTTACCTGCATGCCGTCGCTAACCGCCTTGAGAGGAGAAACAATTATCTGCTCCCCATCTGAAAGTCCGCCTTTTATCACAATTCCCCTGGTTGAAAAACGGGCGATATCAACATCCCTGAATTCAAGGCTTCCCTTTTCATCAACAACCCACACCTTGTTGTCCGGATGCAGAGCAGACCTTGGTATGATTACTGCTTTTTCAAGAAATGATCCCTTTATGTTTACTGTTACAAAAACCCCCACAGCCAAAGGCGGTTTTTTAGCATATGGTTTTTCCACCTGCACAACAACATGTACCATGCGGGTCCTTTCATTCACCTCGCCTTCGGAACGAACAACCCTGCCGGGCCAGGACAACTCCTGACCGGCAACCTGGCCCCGTACTTCAGCCTCGGAACCTTCCGACGTTTCTGTAAACCCTGGAACCTGGAACCAGAAAAGGTCCCTGTCCTCCATGGGAACAACTATTTCAGCAGCATCGATAGAGTAAAGAGTGGCAAGACTCTGGCCCGGAGATACATACTGCCCCATGTCCACATTCTCCTTGCTCACACGGCCGTTAAAGGGCGCTCTTAGTTTTGTTCTTTCAAGCTGCAATCGTGCTTTTTTCAGGTTTGCCTTTTCCGCTTCAAGTTTTGCCTGGACTGCTGCAAGCTGGGGAGTTTTGGCAACCAGTGCAGGAGGCTCAATATCCGGATTTATCTGTGCCCATTCTTGTCGTGAAGCTTCAGACTCTTCTATGGTAAGTTTGAATATACTTTCAGCATTTTTCACACTGGCCTCTTTTAGTGTGACTGCTATTTCGTAATCAGCAGGATCTATACTAAGCAGCAAGTCGCCATTTTTAAAGGCCCCTCCGTTTACAAGTGCCGGTGAAATCCAGACGACCTTACCACTTACCTGGGGTACCAGTTGCATCTCCTCAACCGGTCTTACAGTACCATGGCCTGTTAATGTAATCTGCATCGGCCCGGTATTAACGGTCATGGTCCGTGCAATGGGCAAAGGAGCCACTTGTTTTGTCTTTTCCAGACTGGGCTTGCCGGCAAGCATAGCCTTAAACCCAATAATACCTGCAACTATTAAAGCTATCGCCAATATAAATTGAAATATCTTATTTTTTTTCTGTGTCATTGCAAATCTTCCTGTCTTAAATTTTCCCATCCGCCCCCCAGTGCCCGGTGGAGTCGGACCCTGTTTGTATATATTGCCAGGTCAACCAGTATTAGGTTTTCCTCGGCTCCAAACCTTGTTTGCTGGGCCTCTAAGACGGTTAAATAATCGGTCAGCCCCCTTTTATATCTCTGCTGGGCCTGCTTTTGGGTGGCCCTTGCTTCTTCAAGAAAAATCATAACTCTTTTACGTCGTTCAAGCTGCTGCTTTCTTGTCAAAAGAGCACCTTCCACTTCTGAAAAGGCTGTAAGAACTGTTTTTGCATATTCTGCAACTCCTTGAGCATAGCGGGCTTCTGCCGCCCTTTGTGATGCTGCAAGTTTTCCGGCATTAAAAATAGGCTGTACAATTCCCGTGGCAAGATTCCACAATTCGGTTTCAGGGCTAAACAGATCATTCAGATCCTCGCTAGCATACCCGAAACTTCCGGTAAGAGATATCTGTGGGAAACGGACCGCTTTTGCAACCCCAATACGTTCTGAAAGTCCCTTTAGACGCATTTCGGCTGCTCTTATATCAGGCCTTTGGTCTAAAAGGTCTGACGGCAGGCCGGAAGGTACGGGTTCAAGGGCCAGGTAATAATCAGACTCTTGAGTTCGATAAGCTTTTGTGCTTGGATATTCTCCCTGCAATATGGCCAACTTCTGCTGTGTTATTCCCAGGTCCTGAACAAGTGCGGGCAGAAAAGAATCAGCCTGGGCCAATCGCCTGCGTGCCTGCCTCACATCCAGAACTGATGTAAGCCCCCTTTTATACCTGCTCTCAACAAGATCAAGACTTTTTTGATAGGTTTCAACACTTTTTGAATTAATCTGAATCCGTCTTTCAAGCGATTCCATTTGCAGATAAAGATTGATCGCTTCTGCCACAAGGGACTGGGCAATGGTTCTGCGGTTCTCCTCTGCCGAAAGAAGATCGGCTTTAGCAGCCTCCTGGGCCCGTGAAAGACGTCCCCACAAATCAAGTTCAAAAACAGCGGGTATGGAAAGAGACCATAAATCAAATGATTGGGATTCACTGGTCTGTGTTATCGGGTCTGTTATGCTCAAATGCTGTTTCTGCCACTGTGCCTGTACACTCACAGAGGGAAAACGGTCTGCCCTGGATTGTTTGAAATAGGACCTGACCTCCAGAATTTGGGCTGCCGCTTTTTTGATATCCGGATTATTTGCAAGCACAGCATTGACAAGCCGTTGGATCTCAGGGTCTTTAAATGCCTTCCACCAGGGATAGGTGATCTCACTGCTTACCTTATCAAGATCGTTTTCATAATTATCCGGTTCCTCCTTATTAATGTCAGGGCGTATGTAATCCGGCCCCAGCTTCATGCACCCGCATGAAAAAAGCAGTACAAATAATAGAATGCTAAGATAAATATGTTTTTGTCGAATAGACATTTAATTTGTTAAAAGCCGGTTTAATTGGTTGAATCGGTTAGATTGGTTTATTGGTTAAAATCAAGGATGGCATCATTTTATAACCAACCCAACCAGTCAAACCAATCTAACCAGTTATCATATTTTAGCTGCTAAACCATATAGCTAGTTGTTACTATCCAGACGGTTGTCCATGAAAGATTCTATTTTTTCAAGAACTTCGTTGAAAACAGCAATCTGTCCAAAGGTGATGTCACTTAAATAATTAGAAAAAAAATTCCTATGAAACCGATCATGTTCTTTTATCACAATTTCACCCTTTTCGGTGAGTCCAACCAGGACATTTTTTTCATTGCTATTATTTTTTATTCGTTTTAAATAGTTCCTTTTCTCAAGTTTTCCAATAGCTTGAGACACAGCCCCTTTTGTTATGCCAAGCTTTAAAGAAAGTTCTGTTATATTTATGCCAGGATACCGACCCACTGCAACAATGGTATGAACTTCGCCTATGTAAAGCAGCTCTCCTGTTCCAAGATCCTTTGGTTGTTTCTCAATTTTACGGAACTTATTTATAATTCGTTCCAATCTCCCAAATGCCTGGACAACTATTTCATCATTTTACGCATCCATAGTAACAATAGCATAGCAACTAAACAAAAAGTCAAGGAGAAGTTGTTCCCCAACGCAGATCTCTAAAATTTTAAAACAACAAATTTGATTAATTGTGGGCCACGTGAAGCCGGATGTTATGAATCCCACTCCATTTCCAGATATTGCTCAACTTCTCCAGTTACCCGGAACCCAAGGCGCTCGTACAACCGCTGAGCCGGATTCACCTTCATGACCTGGAGTCTGACGGGGACATGACGCTGTCGGGCTTGGATCAAGACGCTGTTGATCAGCTGTGTGCCAATGCCCCGATTCTG
>JAUXBD010000372.1 GCA_030619585.1 Desulfobacteraceae bacterium | reverse complement strand
CCTAAATTCTTCAATTCTTCAATTTTTCAATTTATCGCTTATAAAGTGTAGATAGTGTCCAAAAAATTAGTCTCATTTTAAGAATAAGTTCCGAGGTCTGAATTTAATCTCTTTTGTTTAATTCTCGATCAACATTTCTGCTATCAATCTACCCCTTTTAAATCTGTAAAAAAGTCAATATTTCAGCTCCAATCCTTTTTTGATATTAAACATAAAATGTTGGGATATCATCACGAACTGTCAAATAGAAAATTAAAGAGCGGACCTGTGATTTCCAGATATACCCAGCATAGCTCCCCTGATAAAAAGGGGTCTGGTTCAAGTTTGCAGATGAAATAGAAGGGTTGCTTGATTGAAAACAATCAAGTGAACATATCAAGGAAAAGCTTCTGTTAGGACGTGAAGGGGTAAAATAAGGGGTGAAAACTATAAAACATAAAACAAAAAAGAGTTTAAGATATCTCCTAAATCATTGATTTCATTATGGTGCGCCTGGCAGGATTCGGACCTGCGATCTTCGGCTTCGGAGGCCGACGCCTTATCCGCTGGGCTACGGGCGCATTATTTGTGATGGTATTTAACTAAAGCAGATAAGTCAAGTTTCTCCTTTGCTTCACCCACCACATAAAGTGATCCGGCAATACACACAGCATCATCTGAAGATGAAGTTTTTACAGCATGGCTTACTGCTTTGGCCACATCAGGTATTATTTTAACATCCTTAACCATCTTTTTTGCAATGGGGTAGAGCTTTTCAGGGTCAAGGCTTCTATCTATCGTTGGACGGGTCAAAATCACTTTGCTGCATACCGGTAGCAGGGATTTAAGTATTGCTTCATAGGGTTTGTCATCCAGCACACCTATAACCAGGGTAAGGTGTCTGTTGTTGATATTGGACAATAAAAAATCTGAAAGGTTTTTTGCAGCCACAAGGTTGTGTGCACCGTCTAATATTACGTAAGGCGATTCAGAGACAACTTCAAGTCTGCCTGGCCACCTGTTTTCATCAATACCCTGTTTTATAGACTCAAGAGTTATTCTTCCGGCTTTTTCCGCCTTAATAATTTCACATACCGCAAGCACAAGGGCTGTGTTGTCCACCTGATAGTTGCCAAGCAATCCCGTGTGCATATTGGACCACTTTGCGTTTATTCCGTAATAGGTGAAAGTTCCCTTTCTGTCTCTTCTTACCCTGAACTCTTTACCCAAACGATAGATCGGGGCGTTTCTTTCAGCAGCGATTCTTCTTAAAACTTGAATCGCCTCTTTCTGCCTCGCACCTGTCACAACAGGTGTGCCTTTTTTAATGATACCGCCCTTTTCTCCGGCTATTGCAGAGATTGTGTTTCCCAGATAGGAGCTGTGTTCAATTGATATGTTTGATATTACACAAACAGCAGGCCGCACCATATTGGTTGCATCAAGGCGCCCGCCCATTCCTGTTTCAATCACAGCCCAGTCAACACAGTACTTTTTAAACTCATAAAGGGCCATTGCAGTTGCATACTCAAAATAAGTGAGCTCCCGTTCACTTTCCGGAACGTTTCTGACAGCTTGACAGGCCGCAACAACATCCTGGTCGGAAATCTGCTTGTTGTCTATGCAGATCCTCTCATTAAATTTTACAAGGTGCGGGGATGTATACAGTCCCACTTTGTATCCGGATGCATGGAGGATAGAGGAGAGTGTTGATGCAATGGAGCCTTTCCCGTTTGTCCCGGCCACATGTATGCAGTTAAAACTATCCTGCGGGTTTCCAAGGCCCTGCAAAATATTTCTGATTGTGGACAGTCCCAGCTTAATGCCAAATCGCCTGAGGCCGTACATATATTTCAGGCAATCATCATATGATTTTTTGTGTGTCATCTGCACCATGATAAAAAAACCCGGCGGGAATTAATTTGAGGTTCCTGCCGGGTTTTAAATCATCTTAATTTTGTTCTGTCTATCTGCCAGATCATTTCTTATCCTAATTGGGTACGATCCGGTTGGGTACGATCCGGTTGAATCAGATCTGGTTGGAAAGAGTTGTGTTATCTTCTTCCCGCTCTGTTTCTGGCAGCTGTAATTCTTTCTCTTCTTAACGCTTCTCTTACCTTGCGACGTCGATATTCACTTGGCTTTTCATAGCTCTTTTTTAATTTCAACCGTTTAAAAAGACCGTCGTTCTGGATCTTTTTTTTCAAGATTCGCATGGCCTTCTCAACGTCATTATCAAAAACCTTTACCTCAATCTCTTTCAAATTCCTCGCCCCTTTCTTTCCATCTATTAATAAAAGTTATTAATTTATCTGATGGTTATTTTAACCAGCTTAAACTAAAGATTGATTCTATAACTTAATAATCACGGGTAATCAAGAGAAAAATAGATGTTCAGAAAATTTAAACGGGTTACCCTGTACTTATTTATCCACATGCTTGACAAAACCAAGAGAAAAACTTAATTTTTCTAAAATCGTGCCCCAAAAAAGGGCATTGGAATCCATTTAATGAATATTATCTCAATAATCATCCTTGTT
>JAUXBD010000299.1 GCA_030619585.1 Desulfobacteraceae bacterium | reverse complement strand
GTTTTTTTCTCATTTCGTTTTTGCATTTTCGGTATTTAGTTAGAAATCAATTTAAGTGCTAATTTTTTCAGTGTTTTCATGTTAAAACCAATTTGCCGTGACCGGCTCTGCTTGAAACTTTACAAATATCGCATATTATGCCATATCTCCTTTCATGCTCAGGGAATTATCCATAAAAAATTTTGCCATAATCGATGATCTTTCCATAAGTTTTTCAGAGGGGCTTACCATATTAAGCGGTGAGACCGGTGCCGGTAAATCGATCATCATAAATGCTGTCAACCTTATTCTGGGAAGCAGGGCGACCGCAAAACTCATACGTACCGGAGCAAAAACAGCAGAGCTCGAAGCAATGTTTCATGTAAGCCCTGAAAGCAGGGTGGCAAAAACCATGGAAGATTATAGCTTTGATCCATCTTCCGGGCTTCTTATAAGAAGGGTTCTTGCCGAAAGCAACAGGCACAAGATATATATAAATGGGCATATTGCAACCATGCAGATGCTAACCTCAATAACCGATAACCTGGCAAGCATATCCGGTCAGCATGCACATCAGGGGCTTTTGCTTGAAGATCAGCATCTTTTAATACTTGATCAGTTCGAAGGTTTGTTACCCTTGCGGAACAAGGTCAGCGCACTATTTCAGAAAATAGCCCCCATGATCCGCAAGTTAAAGGAGCTTAAAGCCCTCAAGGATAAGCAGGCAGAACAGATTGAGCTTTTTAAATTCCAAAAAAAAGAGATTGAGGACGCTTCAATTACTCCAGGTGAAGATGAGGGGCTTGAAAGAAATAGGGTGAAACTCAAAAACTCTGAGGCGCTTTTGCAGTGTGTGCATGACAGTGTCGAAGGTCTATATGATACCGACGGTGCCGTTTCAGAGCAGCTTGCCAAAATACAAAACAATCTTGAGGAGGCAAGCAGGATAGATCCGGCACTATCTTCTGTAACTAAGGATATTGAGGGTGTGACCTTTAAAATAGATGATATCACCCGTGGCCTTAGGAGTTACCTTAACAGTATTGAAAAGAACGAAAAACAGCTTGAGGAGATTGAGGATCGCCTTGATTTTCTCGGCAGGCTTAAGAGGAAATATGGCGGGTCCATTGAATCTGTTGCAGCTTATCTTGCCTCAATCGATAAGAACCTTTCAAAGATCGAAAACATTTCAGGAACAATAACTGAAACTGAAAAAGAGCTTTCACAGTGCCATGATAAGCTGACCGCCATGGTGTGGGAGTTGTCTGAAAAAAGGGAGCTGGCAGGGAAAAAAATTTCAAAAAAGGTGGAAAAGGAGCTGTCATCCCTTAAAATGGCCAGCACAAGGTTTATGGTGTCTCTTAAAAAAGAGGTTTCTGAAAGCAGTAATGATCTTTATCTAACAACCAAAGGGAAAGCAATAACTCAGACCGGTATAGACAGGGCGACCTTTTTAATAGCCCCCAATGTGGGGGAGGAGTTAAAACCCCTGGAAAATATAGCATCAGGCGGCGAGTTGTCCAGGATGGTGCTTGCATTAAAGGCGCTCCTGGCGGGCAGGGAATCTGTGGGCACTGTGGTTTTTGATGAGGTTGATGCGGGTATAGGAGGATCTGTTGCCGAGGTTGTGGGAAAGAAACTCTCTGACCTTGCCAAATTCCACCAGGTCATATGCATCACCCATCTTGCACAGATTGCAAAATTCGGTAAGCATCATTTTAAAATATCAAAACATGTTTCAGATGGCAGGACAAAAACATCTATAAAGCCTTTAAGCCGGAAGAAACGGGTGGATGAGATCGCAAGGATGATCGGCGGTGAAAAGATTACAAAAGCCGCTCTTAATCATGCCGAAGAGATTCTGAAAGAGAGAAAAGTAGGATAGGAATATGGATTTTTCTTTGACCAAAGAGCAGCTTCTTTTGCAAAGGTCGGTAAGAGAGTTTGCAGTAAATGAGATTGAACCGATTGCCGGGGATATAGATGAAAAAGGGACGCTACCGGATGATTTGATCAAAAAGATGGCCCGAATAAACCTTACGGGCATGACACTTTCTTCCAAATATGGCGGCAGCGGCGCAAGCAATTTGGATTGCATCCTGGCCATAGAGCAGATCAGCTATTCAGGCACAGGCGCATGGATGCTGGTTGCCTTTACAAACAGCATACCGGAGTGCATTGTAAGGTTCGGCAGTGCTTATCAGAAAGACAAGTATCTAAAACCTGTTTTAGAAGGTGAAGCGTATCCAAGTATTCAGTTTACCGAGGCTGAAACCGGTTCCGATCCCGATGCCCTGTCAACAACTTTTCTGCAGGACAAAGATCATTATATAATAAGCGGGACAAAACGGTTCAGCACTTTTGGTGCAAGGGACGGGTATGCCGTCATTTATGCCGGTGGTGAGAAAGAGGATTGCACCGCATTTATAGCCCAAAAGAATGTTAAGGGCTATTCGGCAGGCATCCCCTATGAACTGATGGGAGGAGGGGGCATTGAGGCGGTTGATGTTTACCTGGACAAGTTGAGGCTGCCAAAGAAAAATATTCTTGGGAAAAAAGGAAAAGGCTTTGACATACTTTTGCACTGGATTGCAAACGAGAAGATTCAACAGTGCGGGGCATGTGTAGGAATTGCCCAGGCAGCCCTGGATGAGGCAAGGGCCTATGCTAAAGCAAGGAAAGTAAGGGGAAAACCCCAGGCAGGGCTTTTAAATATAAGGTCGATGCTTGCAGATATGTACGCCCGCCTTGAAGCTGCAAGATGGCTTACATATCAAGCGGCTTTCTTAAAGGACTCATCGGATCCCTTCTGGACGACCCAGGCTGCTGCTGCAAAAGTGTTTGTGGTGCCGACAACCATGGATGTGGTTGAGATGTCAAGGCGGATCCATGGCGCATACGGATACACGAAAGATTCCAAGATAGAACGGCTATATAGGGCAATTGCCGGTGCTTCGGCAATTGCCGTGAGCCTTGAGATAAACAGATCGATAGTTTCTGCTGCTTTAATAAAGTAAAAACCAAGAGAAGAATTATGAAGAAGAAATGCATTGTTTGTAATAAAACAAGGGGGAAACGCGTATGTGCGATGAAAGACAGAGCGGTTGTATGCCCGCGTTGTTGCGCTGAAATTCGTAACCAGGAGTGTAAAGGGTGTTCATATTATCAATCTGCAGAAAAATATAATGCACAAAAATATGTAAAATCCGGAAAAAAAGAATTTTTCGTAGAGTTAAACAAGGAGGTTGAACAACAGGTTGATCAAGCC
>JAUXBD010000269.1 GCA_030619585.1 Desulfobacteraceae bacterium | reverse complement strand
CTGAAAGAGGTTATTCATGAGGTGCTTGGCTTTTTAGGAAAAGAAGCCGAGTACAGGTCTATTAATGTTTCAGTTGATGTCCCAGAGGATATACCTGAATTTGAAAGCGACAGGGGCAAATTACAACAGATTTTTCTTAATCTGATGAACAATGCTTTTGCGGCACTGGGTGACGGTGGCAATCTGGATGCCAAGGTCACACGCAAAGATGCGGACCATATTTCTGTCACTATTTCTGATAATGGATGCGGCATTCCCGAGTCAGATATTGAACATGTTTTTGAGCCTTTTTTCTCAACAAAAACAAAAAAGGGCGGAACAGGCCTTGGTTTATCAATAACATATGGCCTTGTCCATGAAATAGAAGGCCGAATCGATGTCCAAAGCAAAATTGACGAGGGTACCAGTTTCACCGTTACTTTACCTTTAAAATTGACTCAAAAGAAAGAGGCCAAAACATGCGAGTATTATTAGTAGACGATGAAAAGGAACTTGTCACTACCCTGGCAGAGCGGTTATCCTACAGGGGAATCGACTCAGACTGGGCGACCAGCGCAGAGGATGCCCTAAAAATGGCTGAGGCCAAAACATACGACATTGCTGTGCTGGATGTGAAAATGCCCAGAATCAGCGGTCTTGAGCTAAAGAAAAGGTTACAGTCAAAACATACCGGCATGAAATTTATTTTTCTGACCGGACACGGATCCGAAGATGATTTTCGTGCCGGCACTGCAGAAACCGGAGCAGCTTACTATTTGGTAAAACCGGTTAAGATTGAAGTCCTTGTCAGTAAGATGAATAAAATTCTTGGCCGGGAGGGATGATATGGATAACGATTATGACACGATAGGTGAGACTGGGCTTTTGTTTTTCGGAAAAATGACCGCTTCTATCTCCCATGAGATTAAGAATGTTCTGGCCATTATTAACGAAAATGCAGGAATTATAGAAGATTTTACTTTTATGGAAAAAAAGGGCATACCGCTTGATTCTGAACGGATATTAGGAGTAGCCCAAAAGGTTAAGAAACAGATCCAGAGAGCTGATGGTATTATCAAAAAGATGAACGGGTTTGCCCATAGTATTGATGAACCGGTAAAACCTGTTGATCTTAGCAAAATTATTGAATTTGTGACCGGACTTTCAGATCGGTTTGCCGCCAACAGGGGAGTAACCATAGAGATCGAACCCCTTGAAACCAGTGTAACCATTACCACTCGCCCTTTTTTCCTAGAAAACCTTATCTGGCTGTGCCTTGACTTTGCGATGGATGTAGCCGGTGATGGGAAATCGGTTAAACTAATTGCCCGGGAAGAAGAAAATAGCGCCATCATCAAGTTTACTAAACTTAAGGGTCTTGCAGCGCATCATTCGGATAATTTCCCTGGAAAACAGGAAAAAACGCTGCTTGAAGTTCTCAAGGCGGATCTTGTACCTAATCAAAACACAGGTGAAATTGTCCTGATTCTGCCAAAAGAGATTGCCCCATAAACGCTGTTAATGCTAAGGGGTAATAAATAACAAACCTTTTATTTCAAAGGAGGAAATCATGGTTGAAAAAGTATTGTTGGTTGATGATGAAAAGGATTTTGTTGAAGCTCTGGCAGAACGTATGGAAACCCGTGGTATGAATGTGACATCAACCACATCAGCAAAGGATGCCATCGAAAAGGTGAAAAAAGAGTCCTATGATGCAATCGTTCTGGATCTTCAGATGCCGGAAATGGATGGTCTTGAAGCTCTTTCAGAGATCAAGAAGATCAAACCGGAAATGCAAATCATCCTTTTAACCGGACATGCCACTGTTGAAAAGGGCATCGAAGCCATGAAGCTAGGCGCCATGGATCTCATCGAAAAACCGGCAGATCTGCAAACCATAGCCGAAAAGATTAAAAAAGCCCAGGCAAAAAAAATGATCCTGGTAGAAAAAAAGACCGAGGAAAAAATGAAAAAAATCATTACAAGTAAGGGCTGGTAGGAAGAACTATTTTACTATTACAATGAATTAACAATGAAATATTACCCTGTTAACCTTGACATAAACAATAGAAACTGCCTGGTTGTGGGCGGGGGCTCTGTTGGCATGCGTAAGGTAAGAACACTCATAAAATGTAATGCAAATGTAACGGTTGTAAGTCCTGAGTTTGAAGAAAACCTTATGTTGCTTGCAGATACAAATTCGATAATGCTGAAGAAACGACCATACAGGCCAACAGATCTAAACAACATGTTTCTTGTTATCAGTGCAACATGCGACCTGAAGTTAAACCGTCTTATAAGTCAAGAAGCCCGGGAACGTAACATGCTGTGCAACATAGCTGATTTCCCGGAAGCCTGCAGTTTTATCCTTCCTTCAATTGTAAACCGGGGAGATCTTCTGATTTCAATATCCACTTCAGGGAAAAGCCCTGCTTTTGCAAAAAAATTGCGTAAAGATCTTGAAAAACAGTTTGGTAAGGAGTACGGAGATTTTCTCAGGTTGATGGGGGCTATACGTAAAAAACTTTTAGGAGAAAATCATCACCCTGAAGCACATAAAAATATTTTCCAGCAGATTATTGAACAAGACCTTCTTGATATGATAAGAATGCAAAAAAAGGAAGATATTGATTCACTATTACTCGGTATCCTTGGCCATGGGTACAGTTATGATGAACTGCTGGGATGATGAATAGAATTGTGAGGTTAGCCAAAGCGCATTAAATATTGCTCAAAATTTGCAAGGTTTACAGCATTTTCCCGTACTATAAATATACTTTCGAATAGATACAAATGAGGAGCCATTAATGGAGTTCATGGTTATAGCTATCATAATTCTTTATCTTTTTAGCACAACCGGATATGTTATATACCTCCTTGCCCAGAAGGACTATCAGCAGAAAGCAGCGTTTTATCTTCTTCTTGCCGGTTTTACACTCCACTGCATAGCCATGGGATACGAATATGCATGCTATTACGCGCATATAACAAGGACGATGCCTGTGCACAATCTCCATGACACCCTCTCTGTGGCAAGCTGGTCTATTGCAGGGGTTTTCCTGTTATTGAGATATAAATTCAGGTTAAAAATTCTTGGAGTCTTTGCAGCGTCACTTTCAGCAACCGTAATGATAATTTCAAATTGGCTGCCCGACGTTCCTGTTGAAGTGAATACCGCTTTCAACAGTCTATGGGTGGTTGTACATGTTGTATTCATCTTTATTGGTGAAGCATCAATGGCCCTGGCTTTTGCAACAGGACTTTTATACCTTGTTCAGGAGCACGCAATAAAGACAAAAAAACGCGGCTTTTTTTATAAACGGCTTCCTTCACTGGATCTGCTGGACGCCACAGGATATGTGTGCATAGTAGTTGGTTTCTCAATGCTTACCATAGGGCTTATCCTTGGCATTGTGTATGCCAAGCTGATATCCGGCAACTTCTGGAGCTGGACCTTAAAAGAGGTCTTTTCCGGTATAACCTGGATAGTGTATGCAGGGCTTATCCATCAGCGCTTTACGGTTGGATGGCGCGGCAGAAGAGCTGCAATAATGGCTATTATCGGATTTAAGTCGGATCGTAGCCATGTCGTTCTGTGAG
>JAUXBD010000043.1 GCA_030619585.1 Desulfobacteraceae bacterium | reverse complement strand
GTCTTAAACCCTCGGCCAAGGGCGTCTTTTATAACCCTGTGTGTGACGACACATCCTTTAAGATTTGTATCATAATAAAACTCCAACCCTTCCAATCCGTTATGGTCTGTTCCCGAAAAACCAAGAACCTGAGCGGCAAGAATTTTGTTAGGATATATCCTGCTATGCTCTGTCAAAAGTTCTACACCGGCTATATTGAGATCTTTAACTGCCCCGGCATCTTTTGATGATATGCGTCGTTTAATCCAGACAAAGGACTTTCTTGATGAAAGTTGTTTTAAAAGTGTGTCGTTGTCAATTTCAAGAATCCGTGAAAGGTCCTTTGCCGATTTTTTAGGATCTTTGACATTGACCGGGTGTGCTGCAATTGAAGATACATCTATGGTAACGGCCAGCTCTCTATGTTTTCTATCATAGATGGTTCCCCGTTTTTCCCTGAAAGTATAGCTCTTTTCATATTGAGCAGCTGCCCTTTGCGGCAACCATGATTTGCAAAAAAGCTGAAAATAGGTTGCCCCTGCCCCAACGGCCGTGTACAGGACAAAAAAGATTACGCCTATAATAACGATGCGCATCCTCATTTTTTTATTTTCCTTAATACTTTTTTTCATAATTTTAAGGAATTGTAACCATCTGCTTTGGATTGGGCATTGTCAATCCAAGCTCTGCCCTTGCTATCTTTACGATCCGCTCCGGTGATTTCAGACGCGCCAGCTCAACTTTCAATTTCTTCTGCAAAGCTATATTTTTTTCATGGTCAACCTTTTCCTGTGATATTTCATATCCCGTTACTCTGCACTGAATCCTGCACCATGTAAAAAAAAACAACTCCCCTATTAAAACCAGAAGTAAAATTATTCCCGCCCAAGTTCCCTTAGTCTGTGCTGATTTTTTACTTTTTTTCCTTTTTCCCATCTATATCCTCTCTGCAACTCGCAGTTTGGTGCTCCTTGCCATAGGATTTACCGCAACCTCTTTTTCGGTGGGCCGCAGGACCTTTTTGGTCAAAATACGAAACACCTTTTCTTTATTACAGATGCATTTTGGAAAGTCAGGGGGACATATGCACCCTTTTTCAAAAAATTTCATTCTCCTTTTTACAATCCTGTCCTCTAAAGAGTGAAATGACAAAACACACAGTCGCCCTTGCGGGTTTAGAAAGTCGGCGACCCCTTCCATAAATAGGCTGAGTTGCTCAAGCTCTTTATTGACAGCTATTCTCAAGGCCATAAATACTCGGGTGGCCGGATGGATTCTGCTAACTTTAGATGCTCTTTGTGCGATTGCGTCGGATACTATCCGGGCAAGCTCTTTACTTGACTGTATCTCTTTTTTTGCTCTTTGCTTTACAATACTGCGTACTATCTGTTTTGTTCTCTTCTCTTCGCCAAACTCGAAAAATATTTTCTCAAGTCCTTTTGCGTCCATCTTGTTTACCAGGTCTTTGGCCAAAATACCGGACCTGATATCCATTCTCATATCAAGGGGTTCATCCTTTCTGAAACTAAACCCCCTACCGCTTTTTTCAATGTGGTGGCGTGATAGTCCAAGATCAAGAAGAATACCGTCAACCGCCTTAATACCCAGCTCTGACAGAATCTTCGGAAAATTTACAAAATTGTCATGGAAAAGAGATATGTTTGCGCTAAAAGGTTCTAGAATCTTTTTTGCGTTTTTAATTGCATCTGCATCCTGATCTATGCCGATCATAAGCCCGTCAGGAACAATTTTCTCAACAATAGCTTTAGCATGGCCAGCACCTCCAAGGGTGCAGTCTACAATAATTTTTCCTGGTTTGCAGTTAAGAAACCTTTCCACTTCTAAAGGCATAACAGGAACATGATCATAGGGCATTGGATCTATATTCCCAATCTGGAAATTTCGTTTCTTACCTCCTCTTTAGTCATATCCTCTTCCATCTGCATATTTTCATTATCCCAGTTATTCCGTGACCAGACCTCAAAATGATCAAGTACTCCCACAAGCACAATCTCCTTTTCAATCTGGGCATACTGCCTTAATGTCGGAGGGATCAGGATGCGTCCCTGTTTATCGCACATGCATTCAGAAGCCCCCCCTATAAAAATCCTTCTAAAACGACGCATGGCATCACTTTTTTCAGCCATGGACAACACTTTTGCCTCAATCTTGCTCCACTCTTCAAAAGCATATGCAACAAGGCAGCTATCCATTCTGGAAACCATTACCCCGTCATGACCTCCTGCCTTTATTACATCTCGAAACCTGGAAGGAATTATGATCCTTCCCTTTGTATCGATTGTATGAAAAGAGCTTGTTCGAAACATGTTCAGCTATTTTCCTCCATAATCATCCACTTTCATCCACTATAGTACACTACCTACAATATATAGATAGAATGTCAAGCAGAAAAATAGAATAAACCAATTTTTTTTATGTATTTACATGGGATAAAACAGAAATTTTTGGGCATGAAAACAGGAAATATGAATGGATGTGACAATAAATATAAATTACAGATAGTTATTAGCCAGCATTTCTCACGAGTCGGAGCGGCTTTGGAACGAGGCATTTCAATCCGAAGCTCTTTTATCTTTGTCTTCGATTTTTTTCATGAGAAATGCGGGCTATTCATGACATTTATGGTCAGACAGGTACATTAGATATCAGGCATTGAATCTATATATTGAGCTTCTTTTTCACCCTGGCAAGAAATTTTGGGTTTTCACACACCACTTTTTTATCATTGTCCGGCATCTTAACAACAGGACGACCATTACATTCTACCATATCGAATACAATGTCCAGTGGTTCTACACCCGCATCATTTGTAAGGTTAGAGTCTATTGCAAATGATATATTTATCATATCACCTAATGTCTCATGTATCTCAATGGCCTTTTTAAAAGTTATGCCATCTGCAAAGATCGCGTGTTTCGTTTTTGGATCAATCCCCAGTTTATCATAATGTTCAACCAGTTTCACACACCATGATACAGGATCTCCGCTATTATTCATACACCCATCAAACAGTTTGGCAAAATACAGATCAAAATCATTTAAAAAGGTTTTAAACCCCAGCACATCACTTAAAGCAATTCCCAACTCTCCCCTGTACTCCTTTGCCCAAACATCAAAAGCTGCCTTCTGGCTCTCGACAATAGGAAAGTTAAGTTGCTGGTGGGCTTGCACCCATTCATGTGACATTGTGCCTATGGGCTTAAGTTCGTATTTCTTTGCAAAGTAAACGTTACTGGTTCCGACAAACAGATATGGGCGAAACTTTGATCGCAGTTTGTCTATTAAAAAGTCCTGCCATTCATAGCTGTAACGGCAGCTTGTCCCGATCTCTGCAAATTTGAAACCGGTAATTTGTCCTGTCTTTAAATGACCGGTGAGGTATTCAATCTTTTTTAAAAACAACTTTCTCCCTTGTGCAATTATCTTTTCAGATTTAGCGCTGTTTTGATGCTTTGAGTATACTTCATTGATAATTGCAAGGATTGGCACCTCAAAAAAAATAGTGGCTATCCAAGGGCCTTCTATCTCGATCTGGAGATTCATATCCTTATCAAGATAGGTTTTAATATAGTTTCTATTTAACTGGATAAAACGAAGATATTCTATAAAATCAGGCTTAAAGAATGATATGGAAGACAGGTAATCAAGTTCTTCTTCGGCAAACCTCAGGGAGCACAGGTGATCAAGCTCCTGATTTATTTCATGCAAATGGGTAATTTTCTGGTTACTTCTACATGAGAATACGTAATGAACAATGGTTACAGGGTATTGATGATAAACAGCCTGTGCCATTGTTAATTTGTTAAAATCCGTATCAATCAAACTGTTGATTATTGACATATCTGTCCTCCTGGCCAAACATAAAAACTTTTATGGGCCAAAGCCTTATACTTCAAGCACTCTTGCTGTGCTGTTTTTTCTGCCTTTAATCACGTAATTATAAAAAGCTTTTCAATAAAAGTTCATTGTTCAACCTCATACCACAGTTACATATAATTATTCAAGAGCAACTGTGAAGAGAAAAAAGACAGGCAATAAAACTTAAAATATGGTACGAATACTGTCGGCGCTATTTCATTCAGGCAGTCTTTCCTCAAAACACCTGTGACTATGATAAACTAAAGGATTAAACAATATGGTGGCAATCATGAAACTTGAAAAAACAATAAACAAACTTAAAACATGTAAAAGCTTAAAAATTGTTGCCCTTGGAGATTCATTAACTTATGGCTGGATGGTGGAAAAAGGTTACCTGGCGTTTCTCGAGGAGTTGATAAGTATAAAGTATCCGAAAAGCATAATAGAAATAGTAAACAGGGGGGTGCCCGGTGACACAGCCAAAGGAGGACTCTTGAGACTGACCGGGCATGTGATCAGTGCAAAACCTGATCTTGTTTTGGTTCAGTTTGCCTTAAATGATGCGTTTACCGGTCATCCTGTAAATCAATTTAAAGAAAACATCTCGTCAATAATTACCGAGATCAAGGCCAATACTTCTGCTGAGATCCTTTTGATAACATCAAGTGCCTTGGAGGGGGCCGACAAAGATATTGCCGGAAAGTATTACAGCGCCCTTTCCGACATTGCAACAGACAAAGGGATACCTATTGCTCTTACACATGAATACTGGGAACAAAAAATTGCCCAGGGGACCCGATTTGAAACCCTGGTACAAAACGATCGTGTCCATCCAAGCGAAGAGGGTTACCGACTAATGGCTGAAGCTATTGTTAGTTATGGATTGTCCGTGGTTTAGAAAAGGAACATCTAAATGCTCTGGCTTACTCTATCTATCCTTACCGCGCTCGCTGTATCCTCCCAGGATTTCTGGGTCAAAAAAAGTTTTTCCCATCTAAGCGCTTATGAAATGGCAACATACCCCCTTGTTTACAGCTTTCCCCTTTTTTCAATTGCAGCTTTCTTTGCACCGGTGCCCCCCCTTGATTCAACTTTTTTATGGTGCTTTTTAATAAGTCTTCCTTTGAACGTGATCTGCATGCTCCTTTATATGAAGGCCATCAAGGTTTCTCCCCTCTCTTTGACTGTCCCTTTTCTGGCTTTTACCCCTGTGTTTATTATCGGCACAGGCAGTTTGTTTTTAAATGAAATGCCTAACAGCTGGGGTATTATTGGAATAGTTGTGATCTGCCTTGGAGGATACACACTTAACATTGAACCCGGCAGGTGGAGCTTTCTTGCACCGCTCAAGGCCTTTTCCAAAGAAAAAGGATCATGGCTGATGTTTATTGTGGCATTCTTGTTCAGTTTTGCAGCTGTGATCGGAAAAAAAGCCATGCTTCACTCATCTCCTCTCTTTTTCGCCATGACTTTTTTTGCATCATTGAATCTTTTCCAGCTTGTTGTCTTTATATCATTAAGAAAGGTACGCCTTAAAACCTTTACGAAATATCCCCTGGAGGGAAGCATAGCAGGATGCCTGTTTTTTGCCCAGGTGGTTTTTCACAGTTTTGCAATCATTCTTACAAAAGCTGCGTATATGATTTCAATAAAAAGGATCAGTATTATTTTCAGCATGATTTACGGCTGGCTGTTCTTCAAGGAGCATAATATCAAAATGAGATTTTTCGGAGCACTTCTCATGTTCATGGGAGCTGTAATCATTAGCGTTAAAGGGTAAACGGTGATCTATCCTATCAAGTTGTAATTGACTTTAAATATGCTTGTGATAAATATCTGCGAATACAAACTGTACAAGACTTCAAGATGAAGGCTGGGCAAAAAACAGGGGCGCCATTTTGGATGTGCTGGAAGAAAAGTAAAAATCAGGACTAACTTTGAAGTGAGATAAAATTATTGTGAGCGATATCACTGTAAAAAATAAAGAACTTGATGAGAAAAGAACCGGAAAAAACCGTAGACGACCCGACGTCCCCCCTTATAGTGGCCCTGAACGCCGAATCAGCGGCAGAAGAATAAGCGATAATGTTGAAAAAGCGTTCGAAAAAGCAGGTTATTGGCTTTATAAAAATCCCCTTAAGGTACTTTTTATATGTTTTCTCTTTATTGGAGTATTGCTTTACCAACTTCCAAAGTTGACAGTAGACACTTCAACCGAGTCCCTGCTCCATAAAGCTGATAAAAGCAGACTGGAATACAATGCATTCCGCGATCAATTCGGCAGGGCTGAAATGATTATAATCGCCATTAAACCGCCTGATGTCTTTAATGCTGATTTTTTAAACAAGTTGAAATCTTTTCAAAATGATCTGGAAGAAGAGGTGCCATATTTAAGGAAGGTTAATACTCTTATTAACGCGAGAAGCACCCGTGGCGAGGGAGACACCCTTATCGTAGGAGAGCTTCTGGAAGACTGGCCGCAAAAAAGCATCGACCTTGCATCTTTGAAAAAACGGGTTATGACAAATCCGGTTTATCTGAACAATATCATTTCCCAGGACGGCGGTGTAACTGCAGTGGTTATAGAAACAGAAGCCGTTATAGCCCAAGAGGGTGATAAAGAAGATTTGTTTGATGAGTTTGAAGACGCCACTATAGTAGATGAAGATGAGCCAGTCAGAGAAAAATCAGCAGAAGTACGCTACATCTCTGAAAAGGAGAATCGCGAAATCGTCGAAGCAGTTCAAAGTGTCATGGATCGTTATAATGGGGCTGACTTTTCCCTATCCCTTGCCGGTGGCCCTGTTATCACTGAGATCTTCAATGCTTCCATCTGGGCGGATATCAAAAAGTCCATGACTATTTCAATTCTTGTTAACGCTATTTTTCTTGCCATACTCTTTCGCAGGCTTTCAGGAATCATTCTCCCTTTGTTTATAATCGTCTTATCAATGTTGTCCACCATTGGACTAATGGCTCTTTTTAATATACCGTTTAAGTTAACCACAAATGTTATTCCCGGATTTTTGATAGCCGTGGGCCTGGCTGATTCCGTGCACATACTGGCCATTTTCTACCGACGCCTGGATCTGGGCAGCGATAAGAAAGAGGCTATTGCCTATGCCATGGGACATTCCGGCCAGGCTATCGCCATGACAAGTTTAACAACTGCTGCCGGTGTTTTGTCATTTTCCTTTGCCGAGCTTACCGCGATTGCGGAAATGGGAATATTCGCAGCCATAGGCGTTGTCCTGGCCCTTCTTTTCACAGTTATCATGCTTCCGGCACTGCTTGCACTGACTCCGATAAAGAAAAAAACCGGCTCAGCCAAGAGATCAAATCTCATGGATAGGATACTTCTATTTTTTGTTGATTTCTCAACAACCCATCCCGTTAAAATCGTTGTTGCCTGCCCGGTTATATTTCTTGTATCTGTCGTATTTATCTCCCAGCTAAGGTTTTCCGATAACCTGGTTGAATTTTTCCCTGATAAAAGTAGAATTAAGCAGGATATAATATTCATCGACAAAGAGCTTAACGGTATGATGGCCCTGGAAGCTGTTATAGATACTAAAAGAGAAAATGGAATTTATGAGCCTGACGTTTTAAACAAAATTGAAAAAATCTCCCATATGATCGAAGAGATTGAAACCGACGAAATATATGTGGGAAAAGTTTTTTCTATTAACGACATACTAAAAGAGATCAATCAGGCGCTTCACAAAAATGATCCTTCCTACTATAGTATTCCCCAGGATAAAGATACGGTTGCTCAGGAATTTCTTCTTTTTGAAAACAGCGGATCAGACGACCTTGAAAGAATTGTTGACAGCCAGTTCAGCAAAACACGCATTACCATAAAAACGCCATGGACCGATTCCGTTGTCTATGAAAAATTCATTGATGATATTGCCGGGATTTTTCATGAAGTTTTTCAAGATAAAGCCCAGGTCATTTTAACAGGTGAAATGGCCCTTATGGCAAGAACGATTCCAGCCACATTAAACAGCATGGCAAAAAGCTATTTGGCTGCATTCCTGGTAATTACCATCATGATGATTCTGCTTGTGGAAAACATCAAGCTGGGTCTGCTCAGCATGGTGCCAAACCTTTTGC
>JAUXBD010000108.1 GCA_030619585.1 Desulfobacteraceae bacterium | reverse complement strand
CAAAGGGAAGATAATTGAACGGTAAACATAGTGTGTCTGCCAGATAAAAAGGAAGACAAGGGGCACAAGCGCATCTTTGTTTGCTCCACAAAAGAAAGTGACAGCAAAAACCACAAGGCATGGAAACTCCATGATAAGCCAGCCGGGCAGTGATTTAATGGTAAACTTGTCTGACGCCTTTTTGAATTTGCCATATGGACTTGTATAAAAAAGTGAGCTGACGAAGGAAAACCCGGAAACAATAAAAATAAACCATAAAAGATAAGTGTATATTCTTTCAGCGTCCATTTACTGTCCCTTCATCCCAGAACAATTGTGCTTTTTTTATTTTCTTTGTTTTTAAATCAAAAAAGAACCTTCCAAATCCTTTATATCTGCAATCCTTGTAATCCGCTTCAAAACTGACGGTAGTTGTATAGCCGGCGGATAGCTCCTTTGAAACTGATAGCCTTAAGCCCACATCGTCTATAAAGGATTCAGGAGAAAATGTTGATCCTAGTGCAGGAATCTCAACTCCTGTGTTGTTTATACAGAAAAGATTTGACAGCTGTTTTTGGTCCTTTTCATTAGTGGCTTTTACAAAGTTTCGCACATGGTTTTTGCCTTTTTGATAAATCCCTAAAAAACCTTTTGCAAAGCCTAAAGTTCCTTTTATCCCCTGAAACTTCATCACCCTGCCACCAAGTTTAGTCATGGCATAAATTCCTGAAAACCCATTGCTGATAACCTGCATTACCATGGCAGATAGCTCCCAGTGTGCCCACAGATGGCATATTTTTAATTTTCCTTCTTCATCTGTCAGTTCATATACAGCGTGCATGGGGACATGTACGGTAAGGCCTGTTGCCATTTCAATTTCTATCGCTAAATCCCTTATAGCTGTGTAGCCCGACACAATATCTTGTTTTACATGAAATTTTATATCACTTGCTGCTATAAATGCTTCATAAAATCTTTCCAATGGTGTGGTATTGTCTTCTCCTGTTTTCCTGTCGCTCATATCACTACAGTGGGGTGTTGAGCCAACAGGATCTTCAACAATGTTTTCTTTTGCAAAAAGAGAGATCCAGGCTTGTTTGTCATGCACCGAAACAGCTGCAGGAGACCCTTCTATATGATTTAGTACATCTTCACGCAGTGGTTTATTTTCCATGATTTCTTTAACCCTCGGTAGCATTTTTAGGTTTTTTCTTTGTATAGGAGGCGGGGTTAACCCCGTTTACATATTTTGTAATTCCGCTGAATATGGCCATGCATAGTTTGTCCTGATATTTCGGATCGATCAATCTTTTACATTCCATTGAATTGCTGATAAACCCGAGCTCGATCAGGATTGAAGGCATATGGGCACCTATCAGGACATGAAAAGGGGCCTGTTTTACGCCCTTGCTTTTAATGTTCTTATAATCCTTTTTCATCTTTTTGAAAACAGATTCTTCAACATAGCTTGCCAGTTTAGTTGACTCATTGATTTTTGAATTCTGAATAAGAGAGCTTAATATGAGTTGCAGATCACTAACCTGTTCAACAGTGGTGTTGTTCTCCCTTGCCGCAACCCTGGCAGCTTCTTTGTCAGTGGCATGGCTTAAAATATAGGTTTCAGTGCCGTGGGCAGACCTGTTTTTTGAAGCATTTGCATGTATGGAGATAAATAGATCAGCATTGTTTTTATTGGCAATTCGGGTGCGCTCTTCAAGAGTGAGGAAGTTGTCATCTTCTCTTGTTAATATTACTTTGCATTGAATGTTATTGCGAAAATGTTTTGCAAGCTTTAATGCCATATCAAGTGTGATGGTTTTCTCATTGACCCTATTGTTATAGCCAGGCGCTCCGTTGTCCTTGCCCCCATGACCGGGATCTATAACAATACATTTTAAACCTGGAATGCTTAGTTTTTTTCCTGAAGACGCAGTTGTTGATGTTTGTTTCTTTGGTAATTTCTGTTCAATCTTATCAAGTTTTATTATAGCTTTTTTTCTATACTCACTTTTGGGGTAATAATTAATGACTTCATGAAATATTATTGAGGCTTTTTTCAGGTCACCGGTTTTATTTGAAAATTTGTATAACTCAGAGTAAAGCAGTCCTGATTTGTAAAGGCCTGCCGCAGCCCATGGGCCCGACGTGTCATACTTGTAAACCGCATCGTATTTCTTAATGCATGCTAACCAGTTGTGCCTATATTTTTTTATTTTATAATTGTCTTTAAGCTTTTTATAAGCAGCATCCGCTTTGAAATATTTCTCTTTTGCCGTATTTGAAGCAAACACACATTCAGATAGTGCTGCAACAGACAAGCAGATGAGCAAAAAGGGCAGGGCGGCCTGCCGGATTTTTCGCAAGAAGATCAAAGACACGTTATATTCCCATCCATCTATCTAATATACTTTTTTATCCCGTCTACAATAGAGCTGCACAATCTATCCTGATAATTTGAGTTTGTCAGCCTTTTACACTCCCTAGGATTGCTTATAAAAGCCGACTCTATCAGTACAGAGGGCATATTTGCTCCTATAAGTACATAAAACGGGGCCTGTTTTACCCCTTTATTCTTGATCTTGTCATATTTTTTTTTCATGCTGCCACACATGGAGTTTTGAATGTTTCGGGCAAGCTGTTTTGATTCATGGATCTTTGAATTCTGCATTATGTCTGTCAGAATGTCCTGAAGATCGCTGATATTCTTTTTTGATGTGGCATTTTCCCTGGCAGCAACCATGATAGCGTCATCATCAGTGGCAAGGTTCAGAAAATAGGTCTCTAAGCCATATGCTTTTTTATTCCTGCTGGAATTTGCATGAAGGGATATAAAAAGATCAGCATCACGGTTGTTTGCGAACCTGGTGCGCTCCTCCAGTGTGAGGAAACGATCGTCTTCTCTGGTTAAGATAACTTCGTAATTGAGCTCTTTACGTATTTTAGCTGCGAGCTTTTTGGCAATTTTAAGCACGATATCCTTTTCATGAACTCCCTTGTAGTAACCGGGAGCTCCATAATCACGGCCACCGTGCCCGGGATCTATTATTATACGTTTAACGCCCAGGGCAAGCTGTTTTCTTATAGCGTTTGGTGTAATTTTTTTGTCTTTCTTCAAAGAAGTGTATTTTTTCGAATACTCCCTTTTTTGTTTTTGCGCTACTGCTGATTTTTCAGCTTTTACAGTCTTGCCATCAACATCTACGACAATTCTGAAAGGGTTGTAATGGGTTTTAATATCGTAATTGTTCGATGTGTATTCGCGGCCCTGATAGGAATAGTTGTACATAACAACCCTTACCACATCAGGTTTGTTCTGACTTATTCGAACGTCAAGGTTGTTGTTGATAGGTATTTTTAAGCGATTTTCCTTTACAGGTAGTTTCTTTTTCAGTCTTTGGGAAAGCTTGCTGCTTTCGATATCAAGGTACATGCGCATGGGCTTTTTAAGGGCGGGGTCCTTTTTCAGGAAGCTGTAACTGTATCGGACATCTTTGTCTATCTCAATGACGATCCTTGTAAAACCCGGGTAGGAAGAGTCACGAAGGTATTTTACCCTGGCAAGGCCGTTTTTAAGAGGTGGCGTTTGACTCTTGCCGGGCTTTCTTTCTTTTTGTTTTGATTTTTTTTTATCGGGGAACTTTCGTTTTTTTAACGGAGGTTTTTTCTTTTTCGTTCTGTCCGCAATTAATTTTATCTGTTTTTTCGCTTTATTCCTGTAACGGCTTTTTGGGTATCTTGTTATAATTCTTTCAAAACTGTCAAGGGCATCTTTTTTATCAGCTGGTTTGTTTGAATATTTATAAAGCTCATAATAGAGTTTGCCGACCTTGTACATACCGGCAGCAGCCCATGGTCCCTGGGGATCATGTTTATAAACTTTCTGGAATTTTTTAATACATGACAGCCAGTTGTCTCTTTGTTTGATTTTTTTTGGAGAACCAAGGAGACTGTGATAAGCAGCTTCCGCCTTAAAAAATTTCTCCTTTGGTGTTATCGCTGCTTCAGATCCTTTGGGTAGAAGCATCGAAAAAATAGATAGAGTTATTAAACAGGGTATAATAAATTTTATTCTAAACATAGAGCTTTTTGTTTAATTTGTTGCATTTGTTTAATTGGTTCCATTGGTTAATAAAGATGGAACCAATCCTTATCCTAACTAATTCAACCAATCTAACCAACCCAACCGATCTAACCAGTCCAACTAAACCTTTAAAGCTTTTTCCTTAAGTTCGTCAAGACAGTTTATTGCCTCCATGGGCGTCATCGTCGAGATATTCAGTTTCTGAAGTTTGTCTATTAATATCTCCTCCGGCCTTCTAAACAGGCTGAGTTGTTTTTGCTTTTTTATAGTTGTTTCTTTTTTATCATTTTGTATTGATATGTTTCCTAAGTTATGTTCGCCGTTCTCAATGGATGAAAGAACTTTTTTTGCTCTTTTTACAGCTTTTTCAGGAAGACCTGCAAGTCTTGCCACCTGAATTCCGTAACTCCTGTTTGTGCCGCCTTCAACAAGTTTTCTTAGGAAAATTATCTCTTCGTTCCACTCCTTTACTGCAATGTTAAAATTCTGCACCCTTGATTTTGAATCTGCAAGCTGTGTAAGCTCATGGTAATGGGTGGCAAAAAGTGTTTTAACTCCTTGGTCCTTTAAATCGTGGAGGTATTCGGCAACGGCCCAGGCAATGCTCAACCCGTCAAATGTGCTTGTCCCCCGTCCTATTTCGTCAATAATGATAAGGCTGTCCGGGGTTGCATTGTTTAATATGTTTGCAGCCTCTTCCATCTCCACCATGAAGGTGCTCTGCCCGGAAGAGAGATTGTCCAGGGCTCCAACCCTGGTAAATATCCTGTCTGTAACAGATATGCTTGCTTTTTCTGCGGGAACAAAAGAGCCCATCTGTGCCATCAGTACAGAAAGCGCGGCCTGACGCAGAACAGTGGATTTGCCTGCCATGTTGGGGCCTGTAATTATAAGTATCTGGTTTTCGTTGTTGTCCATATTGATGGTGTTTGGAACATAGCGTTCTCCTGTGATCAGCTTCTCCACTACAGGGTGACGGCCCTCTTCAATATATATGACCCCGTTAGTTGTGATTTCAGGTTTTGAATAATCGTTTTGGTCTGCTATTTCAGCAAGGTTGAATATGCAGTCCAGAAGGGCGATAAACCTTGCAAGGAGAAGAATGGTGGTGCTGTTTTTTACCACCTCCATCCTTACACGGTTGAATATATCATACTCAAGTGCAGCCCTTTGTTCATGAGCGTTTAAAACCTTTGTTTCAAAGGTCTTAAGCTCATCTGTGATATACCGTTCTGCGTTTACAAGTGTCTGTTTTCTTATATAGTGTTCAGGGACCTGGCCGGAACGACCTTTTGATATCTCAATGTAGTATCCAAACACCTTGTTGTACCTTACTTTTAGCGTGGATATTCCTGTTTTTTCCTTCTCCTTTGACTCAAGGTCCAAGAGCCAGC
Source organism: Desulfobacteraceae bacterium (assembly GCA_030619585.1). GTDB lineage: Bacteria > Desulfobacterota > Desulfobacteria > Desulfobacterales > SURF-7 > JAUXBD01. The sequence continues at coordinate 532 of JAUXBD010000108.1, read as the reverse complement.
TTTTGCCGTCCTGGCTGATTTTTATGAGATCATCAAGTTCATGGCTGTAACCCTCTTTGATTATACCGCCCTCATTTATAGTGGGCGGTGCATCTTCCCTTATGGAGGCCTCGATTAGATCTGCTATTTTACGGAGATTTTCCAGCTCGTCAGGATCTGTATGTGCCTTAAGTTTCAAAAGATCGGATTTAAGGGGATCAAGTTCTAAAAGAATGTCCGGTATTATGTTAAGAGAGTTTTTAAGGGCTACAAGATCCCTTGCATTTGACCTGCCCATTGCCATTCTTGAAGAGAGCCGTTCAAGGTCCTGGACCGATTTGAGGTTCTTGCGGGTGTTTCTGCGAACCTGCTTAAGGTCTTTTATCTCTTCGACTGCATTTAGCCTTGCTTGAATCTTTTCCAGATCAACCAGAGGGTACCTTAACCATGTTTTTAAAAGCCTTGCCCCCATTGCAGTCGTTGTGCGATCAATTATGCTAAGAAGAGTGCCTGTGTTGCCGTATCTTCTACAGTAGTAGTTGCTGCTTGTGTT
>JAUXBD010000077.1 GCA_030619585.1 Desulfobacteraceae bacterium | reverse complement strand
CATCAAAGCCACTGTAGATATTAAAACCCTTGTAGAATCCAAAGGCATTAGGTTAAAGGAAAACGGCAAAGGATACTTTGGCCTGTGTCTGTCGTTCCCGAAAACCTATACGACCACAAAAAGACGTGTCTCTTTGAAATTGCATTGATGAAATCAAGGAAATTCGATAAAGCTGGCTGGAATCACGAGGGTGATCTGCTTGATTGGTGATAATGATGAAAGGGGAAATCGCGTTTGAATTGCTTTTAATACATCGGCCTGTAACAGAATTGAATTTGGCCTGGGAAAAAAGAAATTGATTAAATTAAGCGGCTTTTCTCCGTTCGTAATGATGATGAAACCCACCTACTTCTGGAAATGCGATTACTTTTCCCATTTCCTTGGTCTGAACCGGCCTTGATTCGGGGCAGTCGCTATCAAGTGAGAGATGGGTTCTATAGCGATGATAATAGCTAAAATAATCGGTCAGAGTCCTCTTTAGATGCCGTTCATTTAGTACTATCACATGATCCAAACACTCACGCCTTATTGAGCCTATGAGCCTCTCTACATATGGACTCGGCCAGGGACTTCGGGGTGCAATCTTCACTTCTTCTATACCCATATTCTCTACTCTATCCTGGAAAACTTGGCCATATATGCGATCACGATCTCTTAGAAGATACCTGGGTGCTGTATCCCATGGAAAGGCTTCTACTATCTGTTGAGCTGTCCATTTTGCAGTCGGATGTTTCGTAACATTGAAGTGAATCACGTGGCGACGATCGTGAGCTAATACCAGAAACGCAAAAAGCACTGTATTCCTGAAGGTTGGAACAACAAAAAAGTCCACAGAAACAAGGTCTCTTACATGATTATCAAAAAATGCTCGCCACGTTGGTGACGGAGGTTTTCTGTGTTTTACCATATATTTCTCAATTGTCGACTTGGATAATTTAATCCCAATTTTCCTAAGCTCATCCCTAATACGAGGCGAGCCCCAAAAAGGATTAGTTTTTGACATGTTACGGATAAGGCGGACAATTTCTGGATCAGTCGCTGGACGTCCAGACTTTCCGCTTCTGCATAGTTTTGTCCAATGCTCCTTAAACTTCTTGCGTCTCCAGGCAATGACTGTTGCCGGTTTAACAAAGTATAATGCATCATTCCAGCCTGACCAGAATTTTGAAATCCAGGACCATAATATCCGATCGGTTGGTTTGATTTTGGGCCTTTTGTCTTTCCGTTGATACACCAGCAACTGATGGCGAAGAGCAGCAATTTCCATCTGCATGGAGAGCTGGGACTGGGAAAAAGTAAAAATGAACTTGATTACAGATAAAATGACAGCTTTCATGATTAAAAATCTACTCTCCTGTGGTTCAAAATTGTTTCGGGAGTTTTAATATTGCAAATGAAAAAAGTCAATAAAATCATCTGGTACGAGTTTTCGGGAACCACAATACCATTCGATTCCGAGTCTGAATCCATGCTTCTCTCTTTATGCCGCAAATTGGACAAATAAATGTATTTGGCCACCGCAACGTTCGCAAATATTTTTTACATGCCTCATTGTCAGGGAACATCGACACAAACTCACGGTAAGTGTTCGGAAAATCTCGCCCTGCAATAAGACTGGCTGAGGGTAGCCCAATTTCGCTCTGTTGATTCATAGCGGCATCTTATCACAGGAGGAGCTAACCGTCCACCCCGTTAAAAGTATATTGCTTATTTGTCAATGATAATCGGTGACAGGCACACAGGGTGATCCTGCTTGGAAATTCAGAGCTCCTGACTTGGTGTAAGTTGAGATTCGACATTTTTTAACCAAGAATCCATGCCGTGAGGGAAATGTAGAGCGCCGACTGGAGAGTGGGCGGGGTTAGAGTCGTGAGATCATACAATTTTGTAATTTTTATTAAAAAAACATACATAAATGTAATTACGTCTGTCATTACGGAACAATTTTGTACTGTTTAACGCGTAGTGTGCGCAAAATAAAGTTTAATATGCTATGTAAATACAGTAAATTATCAAGAAATATAGGTTTTGAGCTCGCTATATGGCACGCACTTTGCTGTAAAGTCGTACATTGAATATAATGGAAACATCATGATGGCTTGCCGCCCATGAAGTAGAAAAATATTACATAACAAATTAAGAGAGGAGATAGAAAATGAAGTTAAAAAGTTTGGCCATTGCGGCACTCTTGCTTTTTTTCCCTTTTTCTGCGGCGCTTGCAGATGAAGGCACTTTGAATGCAGGGGATACGGCCTGGATAATTGTAGCCACCGCCCTTGTTATGATGATGACACCGGCCGGCCTGGCGCTTTTCTACGGGGGCATGTCACGATCTAAAAACCTTTTGAATACTTATGCGATGACATTTGTTTCTTACTGTCTCGCAAGTATTGTATGGGTTGTGCTGGGATACTCTCTTGCCTTTGGCCCCGATATCGGCGGGCTTGTGGGAGGACTCGACAATCTTTTTCTTAAAGGGATAAGTGTAAACAGCATATCCGGGACAATTCCCACATATGTTTTTGTGGTGTTTCAGATGACTTTTGCCTGCATAACCGTTGCCCTTGTTCTGGGAGCTGTTGTTGACAGGATGAAATTTTCATCATGGATAGTTTTTACCATACTGTGGGTCATTTTTATTTACTGCCCCATAGCCCACTGGGTGTGGGGAGGCGGATTCCTATCCACCTGGGGGGCGCTTGATTTTGCCGGAGGCAATGTCGTTCATATAAATGCAGGCGTGGCAGGGCTTGTGCTTGCATTGATCCTTGGCAAGCGGATTGGATATGGCAAAGAAGCGATGTTTCCATCAAGTGTTGCTTTGACCGCACTTGGTGCAGGACTATTGTGGTTTGGATGGTTTGGTTTCAACGCAGGCAGCCGGCTCGCCGCAGATGGTGTTGCAGCTTCAGCCTTTCTGGTGACAAATACTTCCGCTGCAATGGGAGCGCTTGCATGGATGTTTTCCGAATGGCTGCACAGTAAAAAACCGACAGTACTGGGAATAGCCTCAGGAGCTGTTGCAGGGCTGGTTGCCATCACCCCGGCTGCCGGTTTTGTCGATCTTCCCGCATCTTTAATAATCGGGCTTGTGGCCGGTGTAATTGGATTTTGCAGTGTTGTAATACTTAAACATAAAATGGGGTATGATGATTCACTTGATGCGTTTGGCGTTCATGGGATATGCGGCATTTGGGGAGCCCTTGCAACCGGCCTGTTTGCAAATCCGTCAATTACCCAGGGCGCCGCAGGTTTGTTTTATGGAAACCCGGGGCAGTTATGGATACAGGTTAAATCAATAATTGCAACAGCACTTTTTACTGGGATTGGAACAGTAATTGTTGTATATATTACCAAAGCTATTACCGGAGGAATAAGGGTGGAAAAAGAGGCTGAAGCAATGGGACTTGACAATGCCCTGCATGGTGAAAGGGCTTTTGAATTGGATTAACCTAAGGGAGATCAAACATGAAAAAAATTGAAGCAGTAATAAAACCTTTCAAACTTGATGATGTAAAGGAAGCATTAAACGAGATAGGCATTCAGGGCATGACCATCGTGGAGGTCAAAGGGTATGGCAGGCAGAAGGGCCATAAGGAGATTTACCGGGGCGCTGAGTATGTTGTGGACTTTATACCAAAGATCAAGATAGAGGTTGTTGTTGCAGCCGATATCGTTGATAAGGTGGTAGAAGCGATTAAAGAATCCGCTAGTACAGGTAAAATAGGTGATGGAAAAATTTTTGTACTGCCTGTTGAAGAGGCGGTAAGAGTTCGTACCGGTGAGAAGGGAACCGAGGCTATTTAGTTCCCTTCCATAAATGGTTATTTTGTCCAATTTCTGCGTCAGGCTCAAATTTTAATCCTCGAAATACTTAATGTATTCATCCGGTTAAAATTTTCGCTCTTCTTGAACTCGAACAAAATCCCTCATTTCTGGATGGACACTATTTAATAGCTTTGCTCTACTTGAGTATAAAAGATATGCCTGAAGATGCTTTTAAAATTCTGCAGCAAAAAAGAGACCGGCTCATCTCCAGCTTTCTAAAAGATAAGGAGCCCTCCTTTCTTGAAAAGCATGCCTTTCTTTTCGATGACTACTTTTGTCAAAGTTTTGAACAGAGCAAGCTTGGCCTGGAGATGGGCATTGATAAAAATCCATACTCAATTGTTGCTCTTGGCGGTTACGGAAGACAGGAGCAGTGCATCCACTCTGATGTGGATCTTCTTTTTCTATTTAAGAAAAAAGTTCCTGATGAGGCTGAAGGTCTGATAAAAGAGATTGTTTACCCCTTATGGGACATGGGGTTTGAAGTCGGGCACTCAACCCGCACCATAAAGGAGTGTGTCGCGCTTGCGGGTGAAGATCTTGAGGTTCTTATGTCGCTTCTGGACGGGCGGTTCATATGCGGTATATCCAATCTGTTTGTTGAGATGTCTGAAGGCCTTCGCAAAAAGGTGATTCGATCCCGGTCCGGGAAAATAATATCCATGATCGTTGAGGATAACAGAAAGCGGCATCTTCGTTTTGGAGATTCTACATATCTTCTTGAACCGAATCTAAAAGAGGGACAGGGAGGCCTGCGAGATTTTCACACAATGCTGTGGATAGCACGAATCAAGTCGGGGCTGAAACATCCAAAAGAGCTTGAATATTTAGGATTCATGTCGGAAAACGAGTTCGCAGACATAACCCGGGCGGTTTTATTTGTCCAGAATGTAAGAAACCGGTTGCACCATTTGGCAAACAGAAAGTGCGACCAGCTTCATATGGAGTTTCAAATCCAGATTGCCGATCTGATGAAATTTAAGAAAAAAGAGGGCCAGGAACCTGTGGAGAGGTTTTTAGGAGAGCTTCACGGCCATATGGAACTTCTTAAAAGGCAGCATCTTATATTTCTTTCCGAACTTGGTTATTTAAAAACATTATTATCGAAAAGAGTTATATCTGGCAAACAGACCAAAGTAAAAGGGCTTAAGGTCAACAAAAAAAGCATGTTGGACTTTACTTCAATGGAAGCTGTTGTTAAGTCCCGGAAACTTATGATCCGTATTTTTGCCGAAAGCTCAAGGCTTAAGATCCCCTTAAGCGCCGAGGCAAAACGCATTGTAAAGGATTTGTTCTATCTTATTGACGACAGCTTTAGACAAGACAGGGATATAGTAAAAATTTTTGAATACATTCTTTTAGCTCCTCCTGTGACATTCAACACTTTAAATGAGATGCTGGATACCGGTTTTCTATTGAAGTTCATTCCTGAGATGAAGAGTATAGAAAATCGGATTCAGTACAATCAATACCATATTTTTCCTGTTGACAAGCACTCTTTAAAAACTGTGTGGGCAGTGAAAAGTTTCTCCTTGCCGGAAAGCAAAGAAAAATTATGCGGCACTCTTTACGATGAGATCTCTGATAAAAAGGTTCTTTTGTGGGCATCCCTTCTTCATGATATCGGAAAAGGCAATCTTAAAGGCAGGCATTCGGAAACAGGGGCTAAAATTGCCGAAAAGATTCTTAGAAGGGCAGGTTACAGCCCTAAAGAGATAGAGACTGTATCTTTTTTAATATATGAGCATCTGTTTCTGATTAACGAAGCAACCAGAAGGGATATCCATGATGAGGGCACAGCTGTTTTTTGCGCAAGAAGAATAAAAGATATTGAACGATTGAAAATGCTGTATCTTCTTACCGCAGCAGATTCCATATCAACAGGTTCAAAAGCATGGAATGACTGGACGGCAACTCTCTTACGAGACCTTTTTCTAAAAGTGCTGAAGATCCTTCAAAAAGGTGAGCTTGCAACCACTGAAGCCGTTGAATCGGTTGAAAACAAGAAGAAAGATGTTCTTGCCCTTTATGCCGGCAGGAAAGAAGAGCCAATGGCTATGGCGTGCCTGGATGTTATGTCCATCAGATACTTTTTGTATATACCTGCCAAAGATATCTCTGAGCATATCGTTTTGTATAACCGTCTGAAAGAATCAGAGTTTGTCTGGGATATAAAACAAGATACCGCATCAGACACAAGAATAGTAACGGTCTGTGCAAAAAACACCCTGGGTCTGTTTTCAAGGATTGCAGGTGTGTTTACCTTAAACAGCCTTGATATACTTGATGCCCAAATATACACGTGGAAAAACAATGTTGCCCTGGATGTTTTTCGTGTAACTCCCCCCAAGGACCCAATTTTTGAAGATGATATATGGAAACGGGCGGAAAAGAGCCTTCAATCCACCCTGGAGCACAACATCGATCTTTCCGTAAGGCTCAAAGAAAGAATCGTAAAATCGAAACCAAAAAAACTTCACACTTTAAAGCAGCCGTTGAAGATCACGGTTGACAATGAGACCTCCAGCTTTTTTACAATCATTGAGGTGTTTGCCTACGATTTTCCAGGGATTTTGTTCAGCGTCACTGATGCGTTGTTCAGGTGCGGGCTTGATATATATGTATCCAAGATTGCAACCAAGGTGGATCAGGTTGTGGATATTTTTTATGTAAGAAACTTTTACGGCGAAAAGGTCGATACAACAGAGCAGGCGGAAGAGATTAAAATAGCGATAAAAAAGGTTCTGTTAAATAGTTATGAATTGGAAAAACAATGAGATTAATGTGTTAGAAATAGCTCAGCAGGCTTGCCGTCAAGGTAATTTAATAGTATAGGAAATACCATTTTATCTATAATGATATTAGCTAATTATATGTTTATTGGCCGCAGATTAACGCAGAATAACGCGGATAAAATAAATAAAAATCTGAGATTATCTGCGT
>JAUXBD010000035.1 GCA_030619585.1 Desulfobacteraceae bacterium | reverse complement strand
CACGGTGGATAAAATCCTTTTTTAAAAGATCACTTGATTGTGTTTTTATCAACGACTTTGAAGGAAATTTTCTTGATGCAAACAAGACAGCTCTGAACCTTCTCGGCTATTCAAGAGATGAGATATTTTCCTTAAATTATGGGTCATTGATCGTTCAAGAAAGCCAGCTCGTAGAATCTCTTGAAGCGCTTGAGAGTGTAATAAAAACCGGAGCAATGGAAAAGTTGTTGGAACTTGAATTAAGACGCAAGGATGGCGAATCGGTTCATGTGGAGGTAAAAAGCCTGGCCCTTTACCAGAACGAACAACCCTATGCCGCGCTGGGTATTGCAAGGGACATCACGAAACGAAAAAAAGCGGAAAAAGAACTTCAGGAAAGCGAGGAGAGATTCAGGATACTCTCAAACAATGTTACAGATATTTTATGGATATATGACATGAACCGGGGACGGTTTATACACTTTAGTCAATCAATTGAAACAAACTTTGGCTGGACCGTTCAAGAGGCCCTTGAGCTTGCATATGAAAAGATGCTCACTCCAGCTTCACTGGAACTTTCCACAAAAGTTATGAGCGAAATGCTTGCCGCGGATAAATCTCAGGGACTCGGGTCAATATGTATTGAATTGGAGCACTATCGTAAAGACGGCACTACATTCTGGGTGGAAACAACATCCAGCTTTTCCTATGACGAAAACGGCAACCCTGCTTTTCTTATTGGAACCACTCGTGATATTTCCGAACGTAAGCAAGCTGAAGAAGCCCTGCGAAAAAGCGCAGAACAGCTTCAGCAGGCCAAAAAAATGGAGTCCCTGGGCACCCTTGCCGGTGGTATAGCCCATGATTTTAACAATATACTGGGTTCAATAGTTTTAAACACAGAGATGGCTGTTGAAGATACCCTCCATGGAAGTGATATCAGGCATTCACTAAAACAGGTGCTTAAAAGCAGCCTGCGGGCAAAAGAGCTTGTCCAGCAGATCCTTACCTTCAGCCGCAGCAGTACAGAGGATAAAAGAGAACCGGTTAACGCCACAGCCATTGTTCAGGAAACCCTTAAAATGCTTCGGCCATTGATCTCTCCAACGGTAATTATTCAGCAGGATATTAGTCCGGAAACCGGAACAATCATAGCTGATGCAACAAAGATCCAACAGCTTGTTATTAACCTTTGCACAAACGCGGCACAGGCCATGGAAGAACACGGGGGGACATTGAAAGTCGAACTTAAGCCTGTAAACATTGATACCGTGTCACAGGAGGAGGATATTCCCCCAGGCTCTTATATACAGCTCTCAGTCATTGACACGGGAAGCGGAATAGCGCCTGAAAATATGCACCGTATTTTTGATCCGTTTTTTACAACAAAAGAACCTGGTGAAGGAACAGGGTTGGGGCTTTCCGTGGTTCATGGCGTTGTTGAAAGCCATGGAGGTAGGATCAATGTTGAAAGCAAAAAAAACAGGGGGACTGTTTTTAATATTTTTCTTCCAAGAACAGATGAGACGATCACTTTGACTAAAGAAAATGGTCATGCTCTTTCTGCCGGTTGCGAAAGAATACTTGTTGTGGACGATGAAGAGGTTTTGGCAGATGCTGTTAAAAGAATCCTGGAACGTAACGGGTACACAGTAGATACAGCTTTCACTAGCGCAAAAGCCCTTGAACTGTTTGGCCGGCATCCCGAAAGCTATAATCTTGTTATTACGGACATGAAGATGCCTTTAATGACTGGAGCTGAGTTATCTGAAGAGCTCCGAAAGATACGTACTGATATCCCGATCATTATCTCTACGGGCTACGACCAGTTAACAGCTTCGGAAAAAGCTGTGGGAACTGATATTAATGCATATTTGATAAAACCTTTTGTTAAAAAAGAGATCGCCAAAACAATACGACAGGTACTGGATTCAAATGAAAAGAGATAGCACACCCAGTGAGACGAACTCTATCTTACGCCCCATGCGGTTTTCCCAATGACACGCCGCTCTTTTATTGAAAAGCTTGCTTCCGGATTTAAATCATTCGCAATTGTAGCCCTTTTGCCGCATACTTTCTTTTTAAACAGATCCTTTGCATCAGACACATCTGATGCATCAAACAAAAGCCGGCTTATTTATGCACCGGAAACGGGAATAACGCTGAAGAAAATTTCACGGGACAAATTACATCACGGGAAAAGACGTTTTCTAAATCCTTTTACAAATATAAGGCCATGGAGCTTCTGGAGATCTATTAAGTGGATGCTTCAAAAAAACCGGTTCAAAAAATCCTACCAAGAGGAGAAAATAATCCCTGTATCCATTGACTGGAATCCGGTAAGTCAACATAAAGGGCTTTCCATTACATTTATTAAACATGCCTGCGTGATGATAAAAGACATTGACAAATACATCCTGGTTGATCCGATTTTTTTCGGACTTGGCGGTGTTTTCAAAGACTATACACCAATAACTTCCGACATCAAAGATATGCCAAAGCCTGACCATCTCCTTATCACACACGGCCACTATGACCACCTGGACAAACAATCACTTGCATGCATTGACAGGGACACAAGCATCATAACCCCCCTTGGACATGATGGGGTTTTTAAAGATATGAATATGAACAACAGGACAAAACTTGACTGGTTTGATGCGTTTTCTGAAAATAACATGGAGATCACCCTTATCCCCTGCAACCACTGGACCATGAGAAACCCTCTGGTTGGACCCAACCGCTCTTTGTGGGGTTCTTTTCTTATAAAAACCGCAAGCGGCGTTAATGTTTTTATTGCAGGAGATACAGGCTATTTTGACGGATTTGAAGAGTTGGGAAAAGAGTTTGATATCGACCTTGCGATTTTCAATTTAGGCGCATATGAGCCCGGGTGGTTCATGGCTCAAAGCCACATGAATCCTGCTGAAACAGTAAGGGCATTTAAAGCACTCAGGGCAAAGAACCTTATGGTGGTGCACTGGGGAACATTTCGCCTGGGTGAAGAACCTGTACATTTTCCACACCTTCAAATCCGAACAGAGCTTTCAAAACAGGGTCTTTTAGATAGCCTGAAAGACATTGAGCACGGCAAGACACTTTTTTTATAAAAATTTTTGAGGGTCACTTAATACTAAGCTTGGCCATCTTTTCATATAGCCAGGACCTGCTTATGCCCAGGGTTCTGGCGGCAGCGGCCTTGTTGCCCTTGGACTGGTCAAGGGCCGCCACAATGGACTGTCTTTCATGGTTTTCACGGCTTGTGCGCAGTATCTGCGGGTTTTGATACCGTATTGGATCATTGTTTCCCAAAGGCCCGGTAACGGTTTGCTCCCGCAAAGCGATTTCATCATGTTTGCCCTCCCTTAAATAGAGGGGCAGGTCCTTTATCTCTATTTTCTCTCCCCGTGCAAAATTGATCGCCCTTTCAATAACATTTTCAAGTTCACGAACGTTTCCCGGCCACTCATGCTCAAGAAATGCGCTTTGGACCTGGCTTGTGGTTCCTTTTATATTTGTGCCGAAGATTCGGTTGTACTTATCAAGAAAGGTATGCACCAGCAGGATTATATCATGCCGCCTCTCTTTTAACGGCGGAATCGAAAAATGTATTACATTCAACCGGTAGTAAAGGTCCGGCCTGAACAGCCCCTTTTGTACCAGTGCTTTCAAATCATGATTTGTGGCTGCAATAAACCTGACATTCACATAAACCGATTTGTTTGACCCAACTGGCTCAAAGCAGTTGTCCTGAAGGACCCTCAGCAGTTTACCCTGAAGGAAAAAAGGCATATCTCCTATCTCATCTAAAAAAAAAGTGCCGCCATCCGCTGCCGCCAGCTTGCCCTTACTGCCGCGCCTGCTTGCCCCTGTAAAAGCCCCTGGAGCATAACCGAAAAACTCCGACTCCAAAAGGGCTTCGGGAATAGCTACGCAGTTCACCTTTACAAGCGGCCCTTGGCTGCGGATGCTCGCGTTATGTATGGACTGGGCCACAAGCTCTTTACCGGTTCCACTTTTTCCTGTGATCAGGATGGTGGATGTCCCCTTGGCAGCAATTTCCGCATCCTCTTTTATCTGTTTAAATGCAGGATCAGCTGTAACTATCTGATCAAAACTGATAATATCATCATTTGGCATGGACGCCCTGCTTTTATAATAGGCAAGCTGCTGGTCTATGTTTGCCAGCTTATCTGCCATATCTTGTATTTCCGCCAGATTACGAAACATTATCTTGCCCACAGCTCCTATGATCTGTCCTTTTCGAAAAATAGGCTGGCTGGAAACAACGTATGGGGTTCCCCCTATAAACTGCAGTTCGTTTATCTCAGGCACTCCGCTTTTCACGACCTTGTTCAACCTTGTATTCTCAATCACATCTTCGGCCGGCCTTCCTACAATATCCTCTTCACGTTTTCGGAAGAATTGTGCCGCAGCCTTATTGATCATGGAGATTCGGCTACCCTCATCAACAACGATTATTCCGTCATATGCGATATCCATAACAGACTGGAGGGTTTCATAGTGCTCTGTAACACTCTCCAGCTCCGACACGAGGCGGTTTAAGTCTGTAAGATCCTGAAAGACAATATTGGCTCCGGTTATTTTGTCGTGAACAATTATCGGATTGATATTGCAAAGAAGACTAAGGTCACCCTGGCTGTGTTTGATACCAATGGATGAATCCCCTTTCCGCAGAACATTTTCCAGATCAAGTCCGGAAAGTAGACGGCCAACGGGTTTGCCGACAGATTCTTTCGCTGTTGTATTAAGAATTTTTTCCGCAGCACGGTTAAGGCTGTTGACATGGCCTTCAAGACTCACTGCAATAAGTCCGTTATGCATGTTGTGCAGCATGGCCATCAACTGGTCGTTAACATATGCCTCCTCATTGAGCATGGCTGTAATCCAGCTGGCCTTGGTAAACATCCCCACAATCTCTTCCTTTTCATTCAACACCACGGCACTGCTCACAGTACTTGTACTCACCTGTTTTGCCATCTCCGAATAGGCGGCATTATCTGTCTCATGGGCTGATGCAACTTTTTTTGTATAAAGATCTTTGATGGGTGTATCAGGCAGCAAACCATCGGCAATTGCATCATAGAAATTAGCTTTTGTCATGATTCCGATCAAACCACCATCGGGGCCTGTAACCGGAAGTCCGTCAAGCTTGATCTGACGGAGCAGCCTGGCCACTTTGCTTAATGCATCGTCGGGACTTACAGTTTTAAAAGAGCGGATCATGATATCTTTAACAAAGATACTTTTCATTATCTCCTCTGCACTCCTTAATTTTGCGCCAATATCATGGAGCTTAGGGCTTTTTGATGTTCAATAACGATTTTATATAATTAATATAGGAAAAACTTTAAGGTGACAAGTCAGGGATGTAAATCAGGACTTCTTCCTGAAAACCCGAAAATACCATGCAAATACAGAGTGGATCTTCACAGGAAAAAGACGTTTGGCCCATTCCAAAATATAGGACTCCGGACAGAGCAGAAGCCGCATCTTCTTTTTTTCAATTGCACGTACTATCTTTTTAGCTGCTCGTTCAGGGGATATGGCAAAACGGTCAATGATTTTGATGAGCCTCTTTTTGTCCGGCGCATCTTCGGAGCCCCGTGATGTTTTCAAAAGACCGGTACGAATCCCCCCTGGCTGAACAACTGTCACACCCACAGAAGTGGGTGACAGCTCTGCCCATAGGGATTCGCTAAAAGCGCGTATGGCCGATTTTGTGGCACTGTATGCCCCTTGAATTGGAAGTCCAAGAAAACCGGTCATGCTTGAAAGATTGACAATGTGAGATTCATCCTCTTTTTGAAGAAAAGGAAGGAAATACTTACAGCCAAAAACAACTCCCCATAAATTTATTCCCACTATCCATTCCAGGTCTTCAACCGGCTGCTCTTCTATTGTTCCGAAGTAGGTTACGCCGGCATTGTTCACAAGGATGTGAACATGACCATGCTCTTTGATCACTGCTTCCGGAAACATGGCCATCTGCTTTTTGTCTGAAACATCTATAAGATGAATAGATGCCTTACGGCCATTTGAGCGCACAAGCTCTGCTGTATTGTTCAGTTCCTCCTGGTTTATGTCTGCTAAGGCAAGGTCGCATCCTTTTTTTGCAAGACACACACTGATGGCTCTTCCGAGTCCGCCCGCCGCCCCTGTTACCACTGCAACCCTATTTTTAAAATGACGCGTCTTCCAGGGCTCTGAAAACCCGGAGATGATACCACGCACTATGGGTCGAACCGGGAAAACAGCCCATCGTATAAATCGCATGCTGTGTATTAAGTCTCTGCGATAATCTTCAAATGTGAGAAACTGGTACTTCAAGTGCTCCTGGCTCTCTTTGGTATCCATCCAGTCTGTGTAGAATGTGTCTGTTCCAAATGCTGCCCTGGGCAGCATGCCTATACCAATGGCGTCGAATATGGCCTTGAACAACTCCCGGTAAGTAATCCGGCATGCTCTGCCCCCGCCGATTAAAAGCACCCGGCCCTTCACTTCCGGGCATGAAAGAGCGTTCACCTGGGCCCGGGCAACATCAAGGGGATGAACATACTCAAGTCTGGTATCTGGAGAAACGTCAAAAAGAGTGCTGAAAGAATCTTTGTCCGCATCCCTTGCATTTGGGTCCAGGGCAACACCGATACGTAAAACAACCCACGAAAGTTTCGATTCTTCTAATATTTTTTCACATTCAACCTTGTGGGTCGAATACTGGTCAGTAGGGTTGAGAGGATCTTTGGAAGACACCGGCGGCTCCCTGTTATCGCCAGGTCCGTGAACCGTGACAGAAGATGAATATACAACAAGAGGAAGGGTTGGAGATTCTTCAGCCGCCTCAACAATATAACGGGTGCCATCCACATTTATCGCCCGGGCCATCTCCTTTTTTCTTTCGGTGACAGGCGGAAGCACCGCGGCGTTGTGGATCACCGCCTCCTGTTCTGCAACCGCTTGCTTAACAAGTGCCGGATCTCGAATATCACCCCAGATTGTTTCTATTTTTCCTGCAAATTGAACCGCCTTTTTTTTATTTGCTTTTGATGGGATATCAAAACAGCGAACCTTATGACCCTGACGGAGAAGCTCATTGATTGTTGCAACCCCGAGATTACCAAAGGCACCGGTTAATAATACTTTCATAGTTTTTCCTTTTGACGGTTGTTAAAATATAGATAACTTCTCAATAACTAGGGACGACCGCTGAAAATAAAATTGAAAATCTCTGACTGTTTGAGCGTGTTAGCGTATCTAAAGAAAAAACTGAGAGTGATGAACACCGTCATTTTAAACGCGCTTTGCGCATAAAGTATCAAGCACTTATAACTATCGCATCTATTTTTTCTTTAGATACGCTTGCATGCGAGTTTCAGATATTTTCAAATTTTATTATCAGCGGACGATCCGGGCTCAGTATATACCCCCAACTTTTTTAGAGGTTACAAATGTAAAAAAGGGGGGGGGCTCTTTGCCCCTCCCTGTTCAGAAATCTATATATACAGACCTCGTAATTCATTATGGGAAAATGGCTATAACCATCTAAAATACCACAAAATTACATAAAAATTGGACACAAGTCAAATTTACGAATTAGGGGATTGAGGGATTTAGGAATTGATGGAATTCTATCTATCTTAATTTTTTGATTTTATCCTTTAATCCCTAAATTCCTAAATTCTTCAATTCCTCAATTTATCGCCTATAAAGTGTAGATAGTGTCCAAAAAATTGACTCATTTTAAGAATGAGTTTCGAGGTCTGTATTAATTGAATTCTTCATATATTGGTCTCTAAATCAGCTTAAATTTACATCCGGTCATTTTATTGAAAATTATCCGGCTCATCCGTCATATCCCATATTAAACCCTCCCACCCTGTAACAAACCCTTCATCCTGACATGCAGGGCATATCCAGTGAATCTGGTCCGGATATTCAAAATTGATAATCAAATTCCCCTTACACGGTTTCCTCTTTGGTCTGCGCCTGCATGTCGGTGGTTCATCGGTTTGAGTTTCGGATAATGATGTGGCGTATATTATGATCTCAGTAATCTTTTCAACTTTTAATCGAAGATCAGGTACTGCCGGTCCGCTTTTTGTTTCATTAAGCCAGTGCTGAATATTGACGTTCCGCATTATATCTTCTCAAAACGGTTGGCATTTGTTTAAATACATAGTATTTTGGCACTGAAAAAACATATAGACCCAAAAGATAGCTATCTTCTAATCTGAAGTTCCATTTAAAAAAAGATATAATTATGTGTAAAATCATCATGATATGCAGGAATATAAGT
>JAUXBD010000017.1 GCA_030619585.1 Desulfobacteraceae bacterium | reverse complement strand
CAATTTGCCGTGATGTAAAATTAGAGTTACTGTTTTTGTTTGATTCAAACCCACTTTTTTGTTATAATTATTTGTTCTTATCCAAATAACCCATCAATTTTATCATACCGTGGAGTTGGTTCGAAAGAGAAGGAAAACTAATGAAAAGGATTGAAGATATATTAAAATCCTCCTTAAAACTTATTCAAATTATGGCCTCTTCTTCAGTTGAGGACATCATACAATTTGCACTTGAAGAAGGCTCAAGACTAACCGGAAGCAAAATCGGATATTTTCACTTTGTGAATCCTGATCAGCAAACCATTAAACTGAAAACATGGTCAAAAGAAACAATAAACGTATGCTCTATAGGTGGAAAGGATTCACATTACCCTATAGAAAAAGCCGGCGTATGGGTTGATTGTATTCATCAGAAAAAAGCTGTGATCCATAATGATTACAATTCGCTATCCCATAAAAAGGGTTTGCCGGAAGGCCATGTGCCGGTTGTTCGAGATCTGGCAGTTCCGGTAATAGAGGATAGTAAGATCGTTGCGGTCCTTGGTGTGGGGAATAAAGCAACAGAGTACAACCAGCATGACATTGATCGTTTACTATTATTGGCTGAAAACACATGGATCATTGTTCAGCGCAAGCGGGCCGAAGAATCGTTACGGGAAAGCGAGGCAACACTTCAAAGCGTTTTTCGTGCAGTCCCGACAGGTATTGGTCTCGTAAACAATCGGATACTAAAAAGGGTCAATAGGCAGTTATGCAAAATGACCGGATATCGTTCTGATGAACTCATCGAAAAAAGCGCTAGAATACTGTACCAAAATGATAAAGAATTTGAATGGGTCGGAAAGAAGAAATACCGGCAAATTGATGAGCAGGGCATTGGTACCGTGGAAACGAAGTGGGTTAGAAAAGATGGTAAGATTATTGACATTTTGTTGAGTTCAACCCCTGTCGTCTCATCTGATCAAAGCGAAGGCGTTACGTTTACTGCGCTTGATATAACGGAACGAAAACTCGCTGAAGAGGAGCGTTTGCTTCGTGAAAAGCTTCAGGGAGTACTTGAAACAGCAGGAGCGGTTTGTCATGAGTTGAATCAACCGTTGCATATCATATCCGGTCTTTCGGAACTCATTTCATATGACCTCAAAGAAGATAATCCTTTGTATCCACGAATTAACAAAATAAAGGAACAGATTGACAGAATCGGAACCATAACAAAGAAACTCATAGGAATCGCAAGATGTGAAACTAAGGCCCATGATAGTAATACAAAAATACTTGATCTGGATAAATTACGAGAGCGAAGAAAATATAAGCGATTTATCCCTCGCAGCCGCACTTATGTCATATTCAAACATGATTCTTCTAAACAGAGCCAAATTATAGATATAAGCTCAGGGGGGCTTGCGTTTTGGTGTTATGAAGCCCTGTATTTATCAGATGGATTTGCAGAATTGGCAATAAGTATGCCTGATGGAAACTTTAATCTGGATAATATACACTGTCAAACCGTTTCAAATTTGGCTATAGTTGATGATTCACCCTCAAGATCTGTATCAATGAAAAGATGTGGTGTTCAGTTTGGGGATTTGACCCCAAATCAGACAGACAGATTGGAATATTTCATACAGAACCATACCATTGCAAATTAAGTAAGATGCCGCCCTTGGCAAAAAAGCAATAATACGCTACCCAAAATCGATCTTTTCTTCTAATTTATCCGGTTTATCCCCCGAATATGCCATTTCATCGTATTCTTTTTGCATGCATCAATAACTTAATATAAGAAATAGAACTGCGTAGTTGGGTTGAATGCAATGAAACCCAAACAATTATTCTATAAATATTCAAGTACTGATGAATAATGAATATCAACCGCCTTTTGTTGCGGACAGGGTAACCGGTTTGGAAGTTATAACCGAGAAACGGGCTAATGCTATATGTCTGAAATAAGTATGTAAAATATGACTTGCAAACACCCTTTACATAAGAATATGTAGTGATTTACATATTCAGAACCTTTCGCACAAGAAGCTTTATCCGTATAAAGCTGAAATAACGGATGGTTACAGGCCTGCTTTCCTTTAGATTACTTGGCATTAATTTTGCTTGATCTACCTTGATGGTATAAAAAGTGTCTGCTGATACCCATATCATTGTTTCATACCTCATTGAAACTATATTTAGGATGCAGGTTTACTGAGCATAGATCAATACTTAAGGATTTCTTTAGGGGAAAAAGCTGTTGATAAAAAAATGATGAAAAAAATTATACTAATAATTCTTCTACCAATATTTATCTTTATATCTCCCCTCTTCATGGTGGGGGGAGGTATATTGTTAACCGGTTGTTCACCAAGCAACACTTCTGATGATTCAGATGTTTATCCACACGATGTTGAAACACTCTTTTCTGAGAGAGACTATCCCCAAATTAATCAGCTGCTTGGACATCCCACCTACCAGGATATAACCGATGATATACTCGTTTTTTTTGACACATCAAAGGCATTGGAAGCACAGGGGAAATCAAACAAAACCGATTTAAGCACCATGATAGCCATTGGAAATAATTTTTACTACCTGATTTTTGGCAGTCCAAAAGAGCCGGATACTCAGGAATCTTTAGGAGAAGATGAGTATGTTGCCGGCTTAATGGGAGATGGGCTGCTAGAGATAGTTACAATAGCAAGTGACACGGATGTGGGAGAGACCATGAATGAATTTAATGAAATGGTCGGCCCTGATTTTCTTGTAACACACATTTATCCCATGCTGGAATATGCATTTGAATATTTTCAAGACGGCTCAGACCAGGGTGCCGGAAAAATCTCACAGGAAGACTTTTCTATTCTTATGAGTATCTTTCGCAGCATGCTTGATAAAAGCGACCCTTTGTATGGACCCATATTGGCTGTAACGCCCTCATTATGGGAGATGCTCGATATTTTCAGGGCATACGGGGAAGGAATCCAGCTGAGAGACCTGCAAAACATTCTTGACTGGCTTCTTGACAGGTTCGAGCCGGAAGAAGATAAAGCAAACTCCGATCTGTTTGATGAAATAATAGATGCCATAGGAGATCTGTTGGATGAAGGTTCGCTGGTCATAGAGCACCGGTTAACCGAACACGGGACCCTGGAATTTGACAACAATAACAGGCCGATAAAGTTCAGAGATCCGGCAGACTATCTGACCCTGACTTTCAAGGATGAGACAAGAAGGCTTGCTTTTTCTTCGGGCCTTTTCATGAGCAACAAGATACCGGATGATATAAACGGCCATGATCAGGCAAACGGATGGGAGAACATGGGGCCCATGACCGATCTTGCCAGGGTGCTTCTTGCTGTTGAAGATTTACTGGATCCGGCTGTGCTGGACAGGACAGAGTTTGAAGCTTTTCTTGATGGTATTATAACAGCCTCGGCAGGTGCGGATGGCGCAAACAGCCTTGGCGGTATACTAAGAGGGCTTGCCGAAACCGAGCCGGCCTATCTACAGGGACTGGATTATTCGGTTGAAATTTTGTTTAAACAGAACCGGGAGGGGATTTTCAGAGACGACCCTTTAGCAAAATCAGAGACCAGTACATTGAGGGTTCTGCTGGCCATGCTAGAGTATATAGATACATTTTCTCTTTTTAGCCTTCTTAACGCGGGACTGAGTTTGGGAAGTCTGGAAGGACCTGGACCTTGCGACTATACAACATTGTGTCCGACTCTGGGTATTTACGGCACCTGCTCAGTTAACGGGAGAGGTAGAATACTGCCCTGGGGGTTGGGTGAGATATCAAATGCACTGGACTGCCAGGCCGGTACCGACGACTACCCATTTAAAGGGTTTGACCATGTTTTTCACCAGAGACCTTATGTCATCACGTATGCCTTACCCCTTCCGGTGCCTTTTCCCGGTTTGCTTGGCATGTTCAATGAACTTGCGGGTGTTGGCGGGCTTACCCCATTTTTTAATTCAGCTTTTGTTGCCCTGGGAGATGAGGTTGTCGACGGCAACCACGTAACAGGCTACAAGCATCAGATGCTTGGTCCTGTTGCGCCCATGATGCAGCATTTTTGGAAATGGAGCAGCAGCAGCCCCGGCGAAGACTGGGTTGATGATGTGGTGAATGTGATGGTGGCCCTGAACGAAATTAGCACACCTGTAAATGTGGGTGGCTTTCTACCCAATTTTCGAACAGATCAACATTATTTCAATGGCAAATTTGTACCGTGTTCCGGTGTTCTTAAAACCGTGGAAGGAGTGGATGGTTACGGCCTTGCCACTTATCTAATGCGGGATCATTCAATAGGAAAGGATGCAGTGGATACCGGCATACCAGATCCGATTTTCAACATGATCTCAATGTTAGTCAACAAACTTATTGATACACCCTATGAATATGACGGCTGCCACGAGCCATGCATTCTCTACTGCGATGATGCCGATGAAACCTGCACCCTTTTCAGCGCTTTTATGGATTATCTTGAAAACAACAAAGTGCTGGGCATTGATGTTGACTCTATGGATGACATGGAGAACAACAGATACAAGGTTATTTCAAACCTGTTTGACCCGGATGATGATGGTGATGTGTATCTTGATGACCTTAGAAGTAAAATTGTGGAAAACCATAACCTGTTTACCATTTTCACATGGCATCTGGGCAATATGCTCATAGCTGTGGCACAGGACGAGGAGACCTATAACAGTATTACGGACGATATTGATACAATTGTTATGACACTGAAACTGTTAGGGTTTCTTGGCTCTGATGTACAAAGCGGAGCTAAGGGGCTTTTAGATCACCTTAGTAAGGAAAATCAAGACGGAACAGACAATCCTTTTATTGCAAACGCAAAGGTTATCTTATACAAAGCTTTTGATATTAAGAGTGACACTCATAATCCTGTAGGGGAAATAACCAAAGACAACTCCGTAAGTGAACTGGTCAACCATCTTTTCGGGGATGAGACCTTGGTTGGCGGAATCTACTCTATGTTTCATGTAAAGGATTTTACAGATGAGGTTGAAGACTCAGATGTGGATATATTCGGCCTTTTAATTGAGGAGCCTTTGGAAGAGTTCTTTGTAAAGAAACCAGGCATTACCGATGGAGATGATCTGCCATCCTTAAGGTTTTACAGTTCGTTTTTTATCCCAGTTGATGTGGATGGAAACGGTGTGTTAGACAAGCCCATCGCCTACCTGCTATTAAGGGCTTTTCGCCTTGAAAATACAGATATGAACGGGTTAATGGGGGAAATGGCCGATCTGTTTTATTCCCCGGCACTTTATCCCGGTGGTTATTTACATGAAGTTTACATTGATATGATGGCCTTTGCCGAAGAGAATATGACTGATTAAGGTGAGTAAATGGACTTGAAATTATAAAAAAAGGTTGTTAAACTATCTGAAATTTATTAGCCCATAATATGCTAATCACCTGTAATCGGCCTTCCACCAAGGATGTTACATGCAACATATAGATATGAAGCTTTTAAAATCGATAGACCTTTTCAAGGATCTTGAAGGCGGAGAGCTAGGACAGATTGCCTCAATACTGACCCCTGTTCGCGTCACCGAAGGGGAAACCATCATGCGAAGGGGTGCGCCTGCGCAAACATTTTATGTTGTTTTATCGGGTAACTACATGGTCTATTTTAAGGGGGGACAGGCATTTACCCTGCATAAATTTGGTGACGTTCTCGGTTGGTCTACCGTTGTAACCCCTTTCTATTACAGGGCCACCACCATTGCCCTTACAAGCGGAGACCTTTTGTCCATGTCCAGGCTTGAGTTTCTCCGCCTGGTCCAGAAGAACGCGGTATTGAGTGGTAAAATCATGAAAAAAATCAATGAAGTTGTTGAAAAAAGATTGTATTTTTTAAAAACTGTTTCAGGTGATCCTGATTGAGATAACGTTGCGCGGCTTTTGAAAGGATGTATGAAGTGAATGGCTTAGATGCAATATCTGCCAATAACGGCTGGAACATAGCGGCCCTTGGGATAACAATCGTTTTTACCGGCCTTGTCCTATTATCTTTGGCAATATCCCAACTTCACAAGATCCTTACCCTTTGGGAAACAAAACATCTCTTTTACGAGCAGGTAAAAGAGGTGTGGCAAAAAAAGAGGACAGGAGTTGCCGATGATGACCGGTTTTTAGCGGAGGAACAGCCCCCTGAAGTTGTGTTGCCCAAAAGCTTAAAAAAGTCCGCTGATCAGTTTAATATACTTGTTTTGCATTTGGGCGAACCTTTTCCACTTCCAAAGCTTCTTGAGCTTGCGATAAAAAGAGGGTTGGACCGGCCCCATTCAACACTGAACCATCTTATCCAGACAAAGCTCATAGTCCCTGACAAACTTGGGTTTTTCCACTGGAATGAAAAAGTGTATAACTGTATTTCCGAACCGGAAGATGAGTAGAGGTTAACCAATGGCCGATCTGTTAGTTCAATTTTTACAAAACACCGGATATTACATGGCAGACTATCGCCATTGTATAATGATTATCGTAGGGTGTGTTTTTATTTATCTAGGGATAGCAAAACATTACGAACCCCTTTTACTTGTGCCCATAGGTTTTGGCATTCTTGTGGGCAATGTGCCTGTATTTAAAGGCCTGGGGCTAAGCATTTACGAAGACAACAGCGTGTTAAGCTATCTGTATTTCGGGGTAACAAAGGGGATCTATCCCTCCCTTATTTTCATGGGTATTGGAGCTCTTACTGATTTTTCCACAATGATAGCACGTCCCGTGCTTATGCTCCTTGGCGCGGCAGCCCAGATGGGCATTTTTATTACATTTTTAGGCGCCCTTGCACTTGGCTTTGATCCAAAGGAGGCAGCATCCATAGGTATTATAGGCGGTGCAGACGGTCCCACGGCAATTTTTCTTTCCGCCAAGCTTGCCCCCGCACTAATAGGCCCTATTGCGGTTGCTGCATACTCATACATGGCGCTGGTTCCGGTTATCCAGCCGCCGATTATGAAGCTGCTGACAACCAGAAAGGAGAGGCTGATAAGGATGGAAGATCCCCGGGAGGTTTCAAAACAGGAAAAAATGGTTTTCCCCGTCATAGCATTTCTGCTTTGCTGTTTTCTGGCACCTGCAGCTCTGCCGCTTCTTGGGATGCTGTTTTTTGGGAACCTTCTTAAGGAGGCAGTTGTCACAGAGAGACTTGCAGAGGCGGCCCGCAGGCCGGTTATCGATTCGGTCACAATTCTTTTAGGATTAACTGTCGGTGCCAGCACCCAGGCCGATAGATTCCTCAAACCGGAATCCATAGAAATTTTTATACTTGGCGCTTTATCTTTTTGCGTTGCAACTGCAAGCGGACTAATTTTTGCAAAAATCATGAACCTGTTTCTGCGACAAAAGATAAATCCACTGCTTGGTGCGGCAGGAGTGTCAGCTGTTCCCGACTCAGCCCGTGTTGTTCAGATGGTGGGCCAGGCTGAAGATCCCACCAATTTCCTTCTCATGCACGCCATGGCTCCAAATGTGTCCGGTGTGATCGGTTCCGCCATAGGAGCAGGTGTATTATGGAGTTTTATGGTTTAACACGCGGTGAAAAGATGTTTGAGGACAGAGGTTTGAGGATTAAGAGACATAACAACTGCTGTTTACTCAAGTGCTGTTAAATACTGGTCCCACTCCATGGGAAGCAGTTGTTGTTTTTTATTGTTACACTCCTTGCATGCCGGGACCACATTGCCCTTTGTGGTTTTTCCACCCCTTGAAATAGGAACAACATGGTCCATTGTCAGCTCTTTTGGCACAACAGGGGCTTTGCAGTAATAACATACCCCCTTTGAGCAGCGCCGTTTCCACCACTGGGAGTTTCTCAGGTCCCTGGCTTTATTCTTTTCTCTTTTTATATCCTCTGCTTCCAGATGAAATGAAAATGGGTCCATTATATTGGTTGAATTGGTTTTATTGGTTTAATTTGTTTAGTTAGTTTTATTGGTTTTATTAGTTGAACCGGTTGGGTTGATTGGATTGGTTAAAACAACAGAATTTAACCACCCTAACCAATTTAACCAACTCAACCAGTCACTTATTTACAGACAAAACTTTGTTGGTGATACCTGTTGTGCTGTAACCTTCAAGGAGCGGCACCAGTGTAACCTTTCCGCCATAAGATTCCACCTCTTTCCGACCCACCACCTCTTCAGGGCTGTAATCAGCCCCTTTAACCAAAATATCCGGTCTCAGCGCTTTTATTAAATCAAGGGGAGTATCTTCATCAAAGAGCACAACAAGATCCACACAGCCAAGGGCGCTTAAAATAGCCCCCCTGTCCTGTTCGAATAGTATCGGCCGGTTTTCCCCTTTAAGCCTTTTTACCGAAGCATCAGTGTTTAACCCCACCACCAAACGATCACCAAGGCTGCGTGCCTGGTGCAGAAGGTCGATATGTCCCGGGTGAAGCAGGTCATAGCATCCGTTGGTAAATATGACCTTTTCGCCGGAAGTCCGCCATGCCTGCACCTGTATTTTGGCAGCATCCAGGTTGACAAGTTTAAAGGGGCCATGTTTTTTGCCTTCTGATAGATTCATCCGCAGACAGGTGTTCAGTTCAGCTTTATTTATCGGCTGGGTTCCCAGTTTGCCCACGACAACACCGGCTGCTGTGTTGGAAAGCTCTGTGGCTTTTACAAAAGGCAGGCCGGCAGCAAGGCCGGCAGCAAGGCCGGCAATAACCGTGTCCCCTGCACCTGAAACATCAAACACCTCCCTGGCTCTGGCAGAGATCATAACCGGCTTTTCGTCCTGACCCACAAGACACATTCCTTTGTGCCCCCTTGTTACAAGCAGCCAGTCAAGATCAAAACGCTTGCGGACCGACCTGGCTGATGAAACCATGGTTTTTTCACCTTCACATGCCAACGCCCCTGTAACAAGTTCCAGTTCGGCAGTATTAGGGGTAATGCATGTTGCTCCTTTGTAGCGCTTCCAATTATCTCCTTTTGGATCCACAAGAACAGGGATATTAAGCTTCCTGCATAACTTGATTATGTTTTGGCACATTCCCGGTGTTTGAAACATGCCCTTGCCATAATCTGAAAGGACAACTGCTTTGCAATTGCGCACCTCTTTTTCAAATAGATTCTCAAGCTGTGTTTGAAGATCGCCGGGGAAAACTTCCGAGAACTCTTCATCAAGCCTCAAAAGCTGCTGTCTTTGCGCCATGACCCTGGTTTTGGTGGTTGTGATGCGTGAAGTGTCTGTTAAAAGAAGGTTTTGAACACCCTTTTCATCCAGCATCGTCTTTAGACGTTCTCCTGCCTCATCAGGTCCCAACACACCGATCACCGCGACAGGGCATCCAAGACCGGCAAGGTTTGCTGCAACATTACCGGCCCCGCCAAGGACCAAGGACTTTTCCTTGACCCGGACAACCGGCACCGGGGCTTCCGGGGAGATACGGCCCACATCACCCCAGAGATAGCTGTCAAGCATTATGTCACCCATAACCAGAACTTTTGCCTGGGCCAATAAATCTAAATTAAACGGCATAATCACCTCTTTGCTGGTT